>NZ_AP014636.1:1500000-1787202 GCF_001547935.1 Vibrio tritonius | reverse complement strand
TTATCTAAAAGTGGTTGTTCACCTTTTTCTTGTATTTGCTTATAGATGCTGTACAATCGTTTTCAACGACCTACTTACGGATATCGGCAATGAAAAGAGAAAAGACAATACAGAATCTCTACCAACTCGCGGAACAGACTCAGCAGGTTCAAGCTGATCGTATTGAAATCGTGTTGGAAGAGCGTCGTGAAGAACATTTCCCTCCAATGTCTAAAGCATTAATGGAAACTCGTTCAGGGTTAACTCGTCGTAAACTTGACGAGGCTATTGGCAAAATGGAAGAGGAAGGTCATCAGTTTACAAAGAATAATGCTAACCATTATTCTATTTCGTTGTCCGAAGCTCATATGTTGATGGACGCTGCTGGTATTCCCAAGTTTTATGAACGTAAGAAAAACGCTGAGAATAAACCTTGGATCATCAATGTTCAGAACCAGAAGGGTGGTACTGGTAAGTCTATGACGGCTGTTCATTTGGCGGCTTGTTTGGCGCTTAATTTGGACAAGCGTTACCGTATCTGTCTTATCGACTTAGACCCTCAAGGCTCACTTCGTCTGTTTCTAAATCCTCAAATTAGCTTAGGTGAGAATACCAATATCTATTCAGCAGTTGATGTGATGTTAGATAACGTTCCAGATGGTGTGGAAGTGGATAAAGCGTTTTTAGAGAAAAACGTTCTATTACCAACACAATATCCGAACCTAAAAACCATTTCAGCGTTCCCTGAAGATGCAATGTTTAACGCGGAAGCGTGGCAGTATCTTTCACAAAATCAGTCGCTTGATATTGTACGTCTCCTGAAAGAGAAATTAATCGATAAGATTGCTGACGATTTTGATGTCATTATGATCGACACCGGTCCGCACGTTGACCCACTTGTATGGAATGCAATGTACGCATCAAATGCTCTGCTAATTCCTTGTGCTGCGAAGCGCCTTGATTGGGCTTCAACGGTTAACTTCTTCCAACACCTTCCTACCGTTTATGAGATGTTCCCTGACGATTGGAAGGGGCTGGAATTCGTGCGTTTAATGCCAACTATGTTTGAAGATGACAACAAAAAACAAGTGGCTGTTCTAACGGAAATGAACTATCTACTGGGTGACCAAGTAATGATGGCGACCATTCCTCGCAGCCGAGCTTTCGAAACCTGTGCAGATACCTACAGCACGGTATTCGACCTTACGGTTAGCGACTTTGAGGGGGGTAAGAAAACTCTCGCAACGGCACAAGATGCTGTGCAAAAGAGTGCGCTAGAGCTTGAACGTGTTCTTCACACAAATTGGTCTTCTTTAAATCAGGGGTAATTGAACCATGGCATTAAAAACGTCTGAATTGAATGCAAAACTGTTTGGTAAAGCGGACAAACGTCGTGCTACCACTCCTCAAGAAGCTCAGTCTGCTGCGAAAGCACAAGCTCAAATCATTGAGCTTGCCATTGCAGGTGAAGAGATGGTGACCTTTGAATTGGTTCGAGTTCCGGCTGATAAAGTAGCAACGGATACGGTGGTTTTTGCGGAAAATGCCCGTGAACAAGAATTCTTAAACGAACATGCTTTGTCTGATGTTTTGGTGACATTAAAAGAACGCGGCCAACAATTTCCAGCGGTTGGTCGTCGCACTTCGGACGACAAAATAGAAGTTCTAGATGGCAGTCGCCGTCGTATGTCTTGTATTTTGGCTCATAAAGATTTCTTGGTTTATGTTTCTAATGACATTAACTCTGATCATGCTAAATTCTTGTCTGATGTTGCTAATGCACACAAGCCGCTTTCTCTTTATGAGAAAGGACGTGAAATGCAAGCTAAGCTCGATAGTGGCGAAGCAGAAGACCAGAAAGCATTAGCTCGTATGTTTCAGTGCAGTGAAGCGTTAGTCAGTGGGGCTTTAAAAGCGGCTGCTTTGCCACTTGAATTACTTAAAGCGTATCCGAACGTTGTGGAATTGGGCCGTCCAACTATCGTTAAATTGCATAAACAATTTAACGAATTGAGTGATGAACAGCAGCAATCTTTGATTGAAAAATGTCATCAAGATGGCAAATACGTGTGGCAGTGTTGTGAAGCGCAAGGTGTAACACGTATTACCAAAGAGGTGACGGAAACACTCGAAAGCTGGATTCAAGATTTCGTTCCACCTAAACGTGCCGAAAATCCAAAAATTGAATTGGTGAAAGGTCGAGCCAATTATTCCCGAAAAGGCAGTAATTTGTCCTTAAACCTGAAAAAGGTCGACGACGCTTTGATGCAAGAAATTTTAGATTTCGTTGCGACAAAACTGCAGTAGAAGAGCTGTCATCTTTTACTCTGTTTTAGGCTCTAACAGGTCGTGTTGAGTCAAAAAGCAGAGGTTGCAAAATTAAAAAGGCCCGCAATTAACTGCGGGCCTTTTTCTATTTTTGGACAGTCGAATCGTTGATATTCAAACTTAGTTACGAAGTTTTTGCCAGTACTCTTCATAAATTGCTAAGGCTTTTGGCCCAACATCGTTAGTGAATTCGCCTTTTTTCATGTCGTCTTCACTAGGAAATATTGTTTTGTTGTCACGGATTGATTCAGGAAGTAATGCTCGGCCTGCGTTTGTTGCTGAAGAATAACCAAGATTATTTACGATCTCTGCTTGGTTCTTTGGTTCATACATAAAGTTGATGAACTTCTCTGCGAGCGCTTTATGCTCCGTTCCTGATGGAATAATAAAGTTGTCCATCCACATCACGGCACCTTCTTTTGGCATCACAAAAGTCAGGTCAGGTAACTCTTGTTGGCCCTGATATCCGTTACCATTCCATTGCATTCCTAGAGATACTTCTCCAGAGATATAAGGAACGTGTGGTGCATCTGAGTTGTACAGTAGTACATTTTTTTTCAATGTAACTAACGATTCGTAGGCTTGCTTGATTTCGTCTCTATCGGTGCTGTTGATGCTATGGCCATTCATTTTCAACGCCATGCCAAATACGTCACGCATATCATCAATGAGCATCACTTGCTGAGCATATTGCGGCTTCCACAAATCAGACCAAGAAGTAATACCTTCAGGTACGAGAGTTTTGTTGTAGTACAGACCGGTAATACCCCAGATGTAAGGCAATGAATATTTGTTTTTTGGGTCATGAGGTAGGCCAAGTAATCCAGGCATAGTGTCTTGCATGTTCGGCACTTGTGCATGGTCTATTTCGGCAAGTAAACCTTCACGAGCCATTTTTTCAATAAAGTATGCCGACGCAAATACAACATCATATCCTGTACCTTTAAGCATTTTTAGCTTGGTATACATCGACTCATTGTTTTCAAAAGTCGTGTAGTTGATGGTGACATTTTGTTGTTTCTCAAATTGCGCGAGAGATGTTTCAGGTAGATAGCCACCCCATGCATACACATTCAGTGTTTCTTTGGCAAAGGCTGTTGTACTTAATAGTCCCACGCTGGCGATCAGGCATCCTTTAAAAAAAAGTTTCATTGCATTTTTTATCCTTAAGTGACCAGCACGATACTGGTTATCAGGGCGATGATTAGGCAACTTGTCTATCTAATAAAGCAAAATAAATTTGTCGTGTAGACAAATTTATTCTCCTCTAAATGGAGAAGGAAAACGTATTGCAAGTTGGAATTACGCTATTCGTATATGTCATTTGCGACGAAGTGGAGTACGCTTTCTCTGCTGTGATAATATTTATACCCAAATGACCTCAAGATGCAGACTTCAGAGCTTTATCAACGAGCACAGGTCAAGCTCAATGACGGAAGGAATGGTCATTCCCTTTCAACGTCATTGGGCGCAGAAATGGGCTTGTTGATGAGCTCCCAACGGGCGAGTTGTATTCGCTCCTATGCTGCGTTACCGATTTTCTACGTAGAATAACTAGGTATTTAAATATAACTATGTATTCAAATCGGTGCCTTGCCTATGAGCGAATACATTCTCGCTGAAACCGCATCTTGAGGTTACTTGGGTATACCTAATTCGAATCAAGATTGAGTGACATGAACAGTTCCTTATCCTATTTAAAAAATCTTCGCGACATTGCTAAACAAAATAATGGTCGTTTTGGTGTCGTGCTTGAGCATGATCTTGAAAGTGCGAAGGCACTTTGTCTTCAATTTTCAGAGGTGATAGGGGAGCAACATGTTTTTGCTCTTGGCACTTCATTTGATGAGTCTCGTGTTCTTCAGCTTGAATCTCACCAAGGACAGCAATTATTAGGTAGAGAGTGTCAGCTATTGATTTGGAATCTGAGTGCTCCTTGGGATGCTAATAGTTTTAGTGCAGCCCTAGGAACGCTATGTGGTGGAGGGTTGCTTCTGTTTGTTGACAGACTAGCGATGAATCACTCAGGCGACAAATGGCTTTCGAATCAATTAAAGGCTCTGCTTTACGTCGGGGAATCAAGACAGTCCGCTCTGCCAGAACTGAACAAGTTCGATTATGATGTGCGTTTCGAACAGCAACATCAGGCTATTTCTCTCATCAAGAAGGTCATTTCTGGGCATCGTAAGCGGCCGTTAATTTTGACAGCAGACCGCGGTCGAGGAAAAACCAGTGCATTAGGTATTGCTAGTGCTCAGTTGATGCAAGAGCGTCAGATTCACATTATTGTTACCGCTCCATCTTCTAAAGCGGTTCAACCTCTTTATAAACATTTATTATCAGCGCTGCCATCTGCCACGCGCAGTAAAGATATTGTGACATTTGGAGAGTCTTCTTTGCGCTTTATGGCTCCAGACCATATTTTACTTGATAAGCCAGAATGCGATTTGTTGATTGTTGATGAAGCTGCCGCGTTACCGATACCCATTTTGCAGGCGTTTGTCGAGCATTATCATCGTATGGTTTTTTCGTCGACGATTAATGGCTATGAAGGATGCGGTAGAGGCTTTACCTTAAAGTTTCAATCTTGGCTTGCTCAACATAGACCTAGCTACAGAGCGTTTCACATAGATCGACCTATACGTTGGGCAAACAACGATTTTCTCGAAGCTTGGCAAAAGCAGACGTTTTTGTTGGACTACGACTTAAAGCCTATTGAGTTAGACGATAGTGAGTTGCGTTATCTTCCGCTTGATAAACACAGTTTGTTAACCTCGCCTGAGACGTTACAGAATGTATTTTCTATTTTGGTAAATGCGCATTACCAGACATCGCCAAACGATCTATTTCAGCTCTTAGCCGATTCGAATACAGTGGTTTGGATTGCAATGCAAGCTGATACTATCGTCGGATGTTTGATGGCAGTAAAAGAGGGTGGGTTGGATAACAAAACCGTTGAACAGATTTGCCAAGGTAAACGGCGTCCTAAAGGGCACTTAGCTGCAGTTTCAATTGCGAACCAAGTTGGAATTACGCTAGCTGCTCTACAAACCAGTTATCGAATCATGCGTATAGCCGTTCACCCTAGTGTGCAAAGTCATGGTATCGGTTCGCAACTTATTACCAAATTTTGTCAGTCAGTTAAGGTCGACTTTGTTACCACCAGTTTTGGTGTCACGGAGCCTTTGTTAAAGTTTTGGTCTTTGAACGGTTTTGAACCGATCCGCCTTGGCACCAAACGAGATCAAGCCAGTGGTTGTCATTCTTTATTGATGGTCAAGAGTGTCAGTGTGGATTGGGTCGAGCAAGCTCAGACTTTGTTTTATCAACATCTTCAATTTGAGTTGAATGATAGTTTTCAATATTTAGACCCAGAGATAGTTCGTTGGTTTATGAGCCATAAAGTCAATATTAGCGGTTTTAACCAAGAGCACGTTAGGTTGATTGAGCGTTACGTGTTGGGTGGCAGTAATTATGAGAGCTGTGCTTTTGCTATGGCTCAACTGTTGGTTAACTTAAAGGGAAAAGAGTGGGAGCGGGTTTCGCGTTTGCTCGTTTGTAAAGTACTGCAAAAATGGACATGGTCTCATTGCGCTTCAAGTTTTTCTCTTTCCGGCCGAAAACAAGTGGAGAGTAAAATGCGCGAATCGTTTCAGGTGTTGTTGAGCGATTTACAGTGTAAAGTTGATTGGTAGTTTAGTAACGCATTTGATTTACAGTGTAAATTGATTACTGTTTTTCTCCGGATTAATGCAATTTACACTGTAAACTACAGAAATTGTATTTCATAAGCTGATGTGGGTGATATAGCACTGATTTTAAAGCCAGAAATATTTGGTCCGCTGCGAATGTTCGATACACTGGCAGCAGTAAATAATCCTTAGGTTAAGTGGTATGTGGAAGGACTTTGTTGCACTAGACGATGAACAAAATCGTGTTGTAGCTAAAATGGATGAAAGTCAATCGGTTGACGATCAGTTAGAAAACTCGTCACTGAACGATGCATTATTGGAACTGGGTGCCGGAAAATTTAAAGTGTTAGACGACCAAGTTGAACGCTTTATCTCTAAGGCAAAACAAAATCATCCAGATGCACGGCTCGGTATTACCGTCGCGGAGAAAGTCGATACGCAAATCAACATCGAGCTTTCTGAAAAAAATATGCTAGCTACCATGAGCGTAATTGGTGCTTATGGAGGGAAGGGCATCACTGCTCCTGATATCGTACGCCACCTTTCAGACGCAAATGTGAAAAAGGGCATTAATAAAGTTGCCCTAAAAAAAGTATTAGTCGCTAGTCAATCTCTCTCTCCGGGAGAAACATTTAGCCAAGTTGTTGCCCATGGAATGCCAGCTCAACATGGCGAGAACGCGCGTCTTGTTCCTTTGGTTGAAGATGTGATGAAGCGTATTCTAGCGCCTCAAGATAATGAAGCGCACAAAATTGATATGCGAGATTTTGGTCAGACAGTTACTGTTGGTGAAAATGACCCTATCATGAAGCGAGAGCCTGCCACAAAAGGAAGCGTCGGCTTTACTGTGTGCGGTGAACCTATCAAACCCACTCCTGGTACCGATACAACATTTAAAGCGGGTAAGGGGTCTTATATCTCAACCGATGATCCTAATTTGTTGTTAGCTAGCCAATCTGGTATGCCTATTATTCGCCAAAATACCGTTGATGTAGAAAACGCGTTATGTTTAAACAGCGTAAGTGTTGCAACAGGGCACGTAAAATTTAAAGGTTCGGTTGTGGTTGCTGGCGATGTGGAGCCTGGCATGATTATTCGCGCTACAGGCAGCGTAACGGTTGGCGGTTTTATTGAATCGGCTGACGTGCAAGCACAGGGCGATATAGAGGTAGGAAAGGGTATCATTGGTCATACAGTATCTGAGTCTGAACCAAAGAGCTGTGTGGTCAAGTCTGGCGGTAATATCAAAGCCAACTATGCACAGTTTTCCGAGCTGCAAGCTACAGGAGATATTCACCTAACCGTGCATTCAATGAGCAATGATTTGCGCTGCGGTGGAGACCTTTTTGTTATTGATGAAAGTGAAACTCAAGGGACTTTAAGCGGGGGGCACGCTAAAGTCGGTGGTTGTGTTGTTTGTTTTAATCTTGGTGTAGAAGGCGATACAGCAACTTATGTTGAGGGATTTGCAAAATACACAATGCAGAAAGAACGAATTGCGAAACAGAAAGCCATCTATAAGCAAGCCCAAGAAGCCACAATGGATGCTGTAAGGCGAGAGCTTGTCGTCAAGAAAAGGGATAAATCGCGGCGAACTCAAGAAGATATCGATCGTGTTGAACACCGTAAAAAAGTGGCTAATGCAAAGATGGAAAAAGCAAAGCACGCGGTCGAGTTGGTTACGCAAGATTTTGACACCTTGTTGGAAACCAAAACAATCGAAGCTAAAGGGCAAGTTTTTACGCATGTGACGGTCATGTTCGCAGACGAAAAAGTGACGACTAAGCGTGCTCATGGTCCATCGGTCTTTCATTTTAATCAGTACAAGATTTTGTGTTCTGCAAAATTATCGGGTGAAGCGATAGGTGAAGAGGACGATCTCTAAGAGCATACTGTGTTGGATGAAGGGAAAGCGTTTAGCTTTCCCTTTTTAACATTAATTACCCTAATGCAAACCAATTTTTATCTCTAAATCACCCCGTTGGCGTTTGTTTGTCGAATATCTGCTCGTTGAAGACTTGAGTTATTGACTCTATCAGCGCAAAATCCATAAAAAATGATAAGGAGTAGAAATGGATCTTTCAGATATTCGTCGCGAATATATTCAGGGCGGCTTGAGAAGAAAAGACTTAAAAGAAGACCCAATTGAACAATTCAATGTGTGGCTTCAGCAAGCGATTGATGCAAAGTTAACAGACCCCACCGCGATGACTGTTGCGACAGTCGATGAAAACGGTCAGCCGTTTCAACGGATTGTTTTACTCAAAAATCTAGATAACAATGGCTTTGTTTTTTATACCAATTTGGGTAGTCGTAAAGCCAAACACCTTGAGCATAATGCCAAAATCAGTTTACATTTCCCTTGGCATCCACTTGAACGTCAGGTTCATATTACTGGGACTGTGGAAAAACTTTCTGCTTTTGAGAATATGAAATATTTCACTTCTCGTCCTAAAGATAGCCAGATTGCAGCGATAGCAAGTCATCAAAGTAGCCGAATTTCGGCTCGTGGTATTCTTGAAGGCAAGTTTCTTGAGCTCAAACAAAAGTTTGCTAATGGTGAAGTTCCAGTGCCGAGCTTTTGGGGCGGTTTTCGTGTCGTTCCTAGCAGTATTGAATTTTGGCAAGGTGGAGAGCACCGATTGCACGACAGATTCTTGTATAGCTTCAGCGAGCAGAGTTGGGCTATTGATCGTTTAGCGCCATAGGTTGTTGCGAACGAGATATTTGGATTTTTAGCGGAATTCAGCGCAAAGAAAAAGGGAGTCATACTCCCTTTTTTATCATTATAAGTTATTTAAGCAGACTGATTTTAGCGAACTTATTTAAGCTCTCGCAGTACCCTAAAGCCGAGGTAATTTGCTGCTGAGTTTGGATCAATAAACAGTTCACTCGACGCTTTAGCCATATCAGGTGAGAAGCTCCAAGCGCCACCTTTTGCCATTCCGCGGGAGTCTTTTGTCCATTCCCAAACGTTACCGACTACATCATAAAAGCCGAGATTGTTTGGCGCGAACGAGCCCACAGGGGAAGTGCTTTTGTTTGACCATTTACTGCCACCCCAGCCTGTATTAGCTTTGTCGGCACCAAAGTCATCTCCCCACCAATAATCGTTTTGACTGCCAGAACGAGCGGCGATTTCCCACTCTTCTTCGGTTGGTAAACGATAAACTGATCCCGTTTGCTTGCTTAACCAATCGGTATAGGCTTTCGCATCATTTTGGCTAACACAAACAACAGGATTAGATGCGGTTTGTTTAAAGCCTGGGTTACGCCAGTAACTGTCTGAAACTGGTGTTACCTCTGAATTATTCACTGAAATGCAAAGGTGTTTTAGCTCTGCATCGGTTTGATATCCAGTTTGAGTAACGAATGTTTCAAACTCACCGACAGTGATTGGTGATGCACTCATTGCGAAAGCATGATCAAGGCTAATTTTACGAGAGGCGTTTTCTCCCACTAAGTATTCACCTCTGATCAGGGTGATCATCTCTGGTGCTTTTATGTTACCTTTCAATGAGTCAGCGAATTTATGGCCTGGTTTTAGCAGATTAGCTTGCTCTCGTAATACAGCGCGCAAGGTTTGGTCGCTATTGATGCCAATCATTTGAGAAAAAGAGTGATACCCTTCTTTTTCTATTGTAATCAGATGGTTGCCTACCGGAAGCATGATTTCAACCGGAGTGCTGCCGTAATTTACGTCATCAACCACCACGTTGTCGTTATATTGATTTGAGCGTACGTTCAAGCTGACCCAAGCGACTTCTTTTTGGTTTTGCTGTCGTTGCCCATTTTGATCAACGGCATAACAGTAACTTTTATCGATGCCAAGCAAAGTACATGCGGCATCTTCACCTGCTCTTGATTCGAGTTGTGCTGTGAGTACAGTTTGATAACGGGTACTGTCAGCAAAACCGGCTTTATTCGTATCATATTTAATGAGATGAATATTCAAAGAAACTTTACTGAGGTTAGGTTTGATAGCTGACGTTTCTGTTGCAGCGTCGACAAGCCAATCCTGATAGTTGTTAACCGCTTTCTGTAAAGCAAGCTCTTTGGTTTGATCGGCACACTGAGCCAGTGTCATTTTTATATCGCATTTATTAGTAAAGCTAACTTTTTGCTCACCAGTAAGTTTTAACTCACTTTTAAGCCTCTGTGCGCGAGCGCGGAGTTTATCATGACCTAAAGCGGTTATCTTCTGCTCGATAGAGCTCTCTTTGGCTTTCAGTTGTGCTAATTGTGCTTCGATGTCTTGAAGCTTCTGTGTCGCTTCTAGACGCGCTTTTTGGTTCTGTTTTACATCAGACCAGGCGCTTTGATATGTCTCCTTAATTGCTGTGATGTCGGTTTTGGGATCATCAAGCATTTTGGCATAGGCTTTTTGGAGTGATGCTTTAGCTGACTGTAGCGTCTCGTCGAGCGCTTTTGCCTGAGTTTCTAGTTGTACCAACTCAGCCGATTGTTTTTTATAAGCGGCTTGCTGGGTCTCAGTTGTCTTCTTTGCATCCTGCAAATCTGCACTTTGGCTAGACAGAGCGTCATCAATAGTGCTGACTGAAGACGAAGCTGCTTCTGCCAACGTTGATGAAACCATTAAGCAAGGAGAGAGTGCCAATAACAGAGCGGGTAAACCTTGTCGCATTATTATCTACTTCAGTTAGCTAATGAAAATATTCTCGCTATTGTAAACGAAAACGCCACTTTGTCAGAAGTCATCTTTCAATAACTTAGTAACAAAATGACGTTTTAGCGAGCTGAAAGAGTAGTGAACATGATCACTATCTATTAATGTTTAGCTCTCTTTATTCGGGCGGAGTTTTACCCAAACAGTGTCGTTACCGTTAATCGTGATGACACGGTTGTAAGTCTCGTATCCATTTTTAGATACGGTGACTTGGTGTCGGCCAGCTGGCAGCACTATCTCTACCGGCGTGCTACCGTAGTTAATGCCATTAATAGTGACTGAATCGTTGTATTGGTCTGAACGTACTGTAACCGTTGACCACTGCTTATCAGAACGTTTTTTGGTTGTCTGCGAGCCTTGTAGACAGTAGCGAGATGATACGTTCAACAATTTACATGCTGCAATCGGTTCAGGTTTTGCCTGCATCTGTGCTTGCATGGATGTGAAGTAATCACTGTTACCTTCAAAGCCGCTCTTAATCACTTGGCTATCTTGCACTGTGATGTTGAGTTCAACATTTTTCACGTTTTGTTTGGCTAAGGCCGATTCTGTCAAACTATTTAGCAATTGCGAACGAAATGTTTTCACTGCTTTTTGTTTTGTCAGATGAACACCTTGGCTAGCACATTCGCCTAACGTCATCGTTGTCGAGCACGTTGTCTTGTAGCTTGTTTCAATAGCACTGGTTTCGCGCAATTCTGCTTCAAGACGTTTTACTCGAGCTTCGATTCGGCTCTCTTGCAAATTGGCAAACTCGGTTTTTAAGCGAGCTGTTTTTTGCTTAAGTTGTGCCAAACGCATTTGACTTTCTGTTAAAGCCTGCTGCTTGTTAAGCAAATCAGATTGATTTTGTTTAACCGCAGCCCAAGATTCTTGATACGTTTTTTGGAAACTCGTTAAATCAGTATCTGGATCTTCTAAAAGGTGGCCATATTGTTTATCTAGAGCTGATTTAGCACGATTTTGTTTTGCGATGAGTTCACCGCCCTCTCGTTTGAGGTTTGATTCTTCATTCTGGAGCTGCTGAAGCGTAGTTGCTTCTTTGTCGTAGTCAGAAGAGATCGCGTCAATTTCACTCTGTTTGGTTGTTAATTTCTCATCGATAGCGGCAACCGGGTCAACAGGTTTGACGTCGTTTGCGTACACCGACGCAGATACCCAAATTGGGGTTAGCGCAAGTAGTAGCGCTGGGATGCGATGTTTGATCATAGTTCCCTGCAACAATTTTACGTTTAACCACTGGTAATCAGTGGGAAAGACAATCTTTTGACAGCATATGTAATGACGCTGACTCTTAAAAATGCAAATCTTTTTCCTTTGGCAACTTACTTTATTTACTGAAATAGACAAGTTAGGTAACTGATTTTGTAAATTTTATAAGCGTGCACCTTCCATTTTGGGCTGTTAAATAAAATATGCAAGCATCTATTGCTAATCTACCTAGTCATTTGCTAATTGAACACTCATTGACCGTAATTTATGTGCACTTGATCATTGTTCCGAATTAATCCTTGCTGGTTATTTACTCAATATAGCACTTGAGCATATGTGACAAGTTGATCAATGTTGAGGAAGCGAACAGAGTTTGTAAGACAATTTTGTGGTGATTGAGTTTTGGTATACCATGCAGTTCTGTCATTCGTTAAGTGTTTCATTATGAGCCTATTGCACGCTGATTTTCCAATTGCACTGGATCAACATGCCAAAGTTTTGTCGCCAAAGCCTGCAGAGTTAGTGACTTTGCCATTGCAAATGAATCGACATGATCATGACTACACCCAAATCGTTATTGGTTTAAAGGGGCAAGTAGATTTTGAAATAAACGGTTTTGGCAATATTGTTTCTCCCGGACAAGGATGTGTAGTGACGTGTGGTTCGGGACATGCCTTTGGTGGAGTGATCGAGCAATCGGATATCTTAGTGCTCAATATGCCAATGCCTAAAGGCGATGATCCTGTACTCTTGCAAAAGATAAATGATCTCGCTAATAAGGATATTTATTTCCAATTGGATGGTCAGATCCAACAGCTAATTCATATGTTAGTGTTGGAGATGCGGGCTCACCCAGACGACTTAATGCTAAGCCGGGGATGCAATGACACCTTAATTTCACTTTTACAGCGTCATATTTCTTCCTTTGAGTTACATCGTAAAGATTCTCGATTTGATCTGGATACCATTGATCGTTATATCGAGCGTCATATCTCTCATAAAATTTCTGTGTTGCAACTTGCGGGCAGCGTGTATTTGGGTGAAAGCCAATTTCATATGCTGTTTAAAGATCGCATGGGAATCACACCTCATCAATATGTCCTACAAAAACGGGTTAACGCTGCTAAAGAATTTATTCGGCAAGGCCAATTTACCTTGGGACAGGTGGCAGAACTCGCGGGTTTTGCTAATCAAAGTGCTTTTACTCATACCTTTACACGAATTGAAGGCTGTTCCCCTTCGCAATTCAAGAAACAGTTTGGTCATTAAATCCAAAAAATGACGAATTATTAATGAGAATTATTCTAATCAACTAAATTTTTAGAGGTGATTAGTGTTTTTATCGTTAAAAATGGTAAAAAATAAGCATTTTATATGGTTATAAATGCTGTGATTCTGTTTTTGTTTTGTTAAAAAACCGAGAAAATAGCAAAAAGCTCGGAGTTTTTGACAAGTATTCTCCTCCAGCTCAAAATACACTGCTAGCTGTTGTATGAAATCCGGTAAGGGAATCCGGATATGGAGATTGAGGAAAACGCATGTTTACTGCAACTGATGTGTTGAAGCCTGAGTATATTGAGCGCTCGCTTGATGCACTTTGGGGAGAGATCTCGCCACTATATATGGTGGACGAATCGCAATGGCTAGAACAACTTCTTCCGCTGGCGACTCCCAATGACGACGAAAAGGAACAGATGGCATCGAATACGACGACGTTGATCGAAGCGATCCGCGCGGATAAACGATCCATCCAACTGATCGATGCTTTGTTGCTGGAGTACAGTTTAGATACCCAAGAAGGGATCCTTTTAATGTGTTTGGCTGAAGCGCTAATGCGCATTCCTGACACAGAAACCGCCGATGCTTTTATCAGGGATCGATTGAGTGTCGCAGATTGGAAATCTCATCTGAAACGTTCCGATTCTGTCTTTGTTAACGCCTCTACATGGGGGTTAATGCTGACAGGTAAAGTGATTGGCCTTAATGACCCTGATAGCACTAGCCCGGTTCAGGCTGTAAATCGGTTGGTTAATAAGTTAAGTGAACCTGTGATTCGTAAGGCGATGCACCAAGCGATGAAGATCATGGGGCACCAATTTGTATTGGGTCGCACATTGAGTGAGGCGCAAAAAAATGGCCAGCCAATGCGTGATAAAGGCTATACCTATTCATTTGATATGCTTGGTGAAGCGGCACTGACTACCGTTGACGCTGCCAAGTATTTTCAAGATTACTTAACTGCAATTAAAGCGGTTGGTGAGGACAAATACGGCCTTTCCACCAGCCCCGCCGCTTCTGTTTCTATCAAGCTTTCTGCGATTCACCCACGCTATGAAGTTGCTAATACTGACCGTGTGATGGATGAGTTATATAACAGCCTTGTTGCTTTATTAGAGCAAGCCGTTCGTTATGACGTAGCGATCACTATCGATGCAGAAGAGGCAGACCGCTTAGAGCTTTCATTGAAGCTGTTTGAAAAAGTGTATCGTAGCGATGTTGCGAAAGGTTGGGGTAAGTTTGGCTTAGTTATTCAAGCCTATTCCAAGCGTGCTTTACCATCGTTAGTTTGGTTAACCGCCCTTGCAAAAGAACAAGGAGATTTGATTCCTGTTCGCTTAGTAAAAGGGGCATACTGGGATAGTGAAGTTAAGTGGTCGCAGCAGGCTGGGTATACTGGGTATCCAGTCTATACCCGTAAAGAAGCCACTGATGTTTCTTATCTGGCTTGTGCTCGTTTCCTTTTAAGCGAAAGTGTACGAGGTAATCTATTTCCTCAGTTCGCCAGTCATAACGCTCAAACCATCACTGCTATTTCAGTAATGGCACAACACACCGATTTTGAGTTTCAGCGCCTGCATGGCATGGGTGATGCGTTGTTTAATTATGCGATTAAGCATTACAAACAACCCGTACGTATATATGCCCCGGTTGGCAGCCATAAAGACTTGCTGCCATATCTTGTTCGTCGTTTATTAGAAAATGGCGCGAACAGCTCTTTTGTTCATCGCTTGGTTGATGCTCGTTGTCCGATAGATATGCTCACCCAACATCCGGTTGATATGCTGTTGGCACATAAGACATTGCATAACGGCAAGATTCCATTACCTCCACAGGTTTATGCAGAGCGAACCAACTCCTATGGGGTCAATATTGACATCCTCAGTGAAGCGAAGCCATTTGAAGCACAAGTAGACAAATGGATGGAGCAACAATGGCAAGCCGCTCCTGTGATCAATGGTTCGTCTTTGCTCGAAAGCATGATCAAGGCTGATCATGCTTCCGTAGCGGTGACGGCCCCTTATGATCGCCGTGAGTCTGTCGGGTGTGTTTATCACAGTTCTCTTGATCATGTTTCCTCAGCGATTGATGCTGGACAAGCCGCGTTCCCGTTGTGGAATGGTCTTGATGCCGCAGAACGCAGTGCTAAGTTGCTGAAACTGGCTGATGTTTTGGAAGATAACCTTGCGGAGCTTGTTGCCCTGTGTCACAAAGAAGCAGGTAAAACCATTCACGATAGCATTGATGAAGTGCGTGAAGCGGTAGATTTTTGTCGTTATTACGCATCACAAAAGGCGTTGTTTAACGATCAAGAGATCGAAGGATTCGATGGCCAAACCGTTACTCTTAACCGACAGGGTTGTGGGGTGTTTGTCTGCATTAGTCCATGGAACTTCCCATTAGCGATTTTCCTTGGTCAAGTGTCTGCTGCCCTTATGTGTGGTAACACTGTTATCGCGAAACCTGCAGAACAAACATCGCTTATTGCTTATCGAGCGGTTGAGTTGATGCTAGAAGCGGGGTTCCCAGCAGGTGTTATTCAACTTCTTCCTGGTTTGGGTGGCGAAATTGGTAACGCACTGACATCACATCCTGCCATTGCAGGGGTGGCTTTCACTGGATCGACACTTACTGCTCAGCGCATTAATCAAACACTAGCGCAGCGTGATGCCAAACCTGTGCCATTTATTGCGGAAACGGGTGGCCAAAATGCAATGATTGTGGATAGCACTGCGTTACCTGAACAAGTGGTGAGAGATACTATTCGTTCAGCCTTTGCTTCTGCAGGTCAACGCTGTTCAGCGCTACGCGTGCTTTATGTTCAGCAAGATATCGCTGACAGAATCATCGAGTTAATTGATGGCGCAATGCAGGAACTCAAAGTGGGGCTTCCTTATTTGCATCGTACTGATGTTGGCCCTGTGATTGATGAAGCTGCAAAAACGCGATTGTTAGCTCATGTCGCTGAGCTTAAGAAAGACCATAAATTAGTGGCACAACTTGAGCTACCTTCTGAATGTGAATTTGGTGATTTTGTTGCGCCGTGTGCTTTTGAAATTCCAAGCATCAGTTGTTTAACCGAGGAGCATTTCGGTCCTATTTTGCATATCGTCCGTTTTAAAGCCCAAGATCTGGCTAATGTGGTCAATGACATTAATGCCACTGGTTTTGGTTTAACAATGGGGATCCATAGCCGTAATGAAACAACCTACCGTTGGATTGAGAAGCATGCTCGTGTGGGTAACTGCTATATCAACCGAGACCAGGTTGGTGCGGTGGTAGGTGTTCAACCGTTTGGTGGTCAAGGCCTTTCTGGCACTGGTCCAAAAGCCGGCGGTCCACACTACTTGTACCGTTTTACCCAAGTTCATTACGCCTAAGTTAGGGAGACTCGATATGCTGCATTATGCTACTCATTTTTCAGATTCCCACACTGCTTGGGAAAATTGGTTTCAAACCGGATTTGATTATAAGAGAGAGTGTTTACTGTCTCTAATGACCAACATGACGAGTGCGCGTTCCGATTTAGCGAATGTCCTGTCATACCATCTTCACCAAGCGTCGAACTTGCTCGCAAAAACTCATGAGCTTGTCGGCCCTACTGGAGAAACAAATGAGCTTTACACTGCTGGACGGGGCGTCGCTCTTCTCGTCCAACAAGAAGGAGGTGCGAAAGCTCAACTGGCGACTGTTGCGCTATTGTCTGCAGCGTTGATTGCAGGCAACAGTGTCATTCTTTGTAGCGATGACAAAGAGTGGGTGTCGTTACTCTGTTCGGCATACGAACAGTCCTTATTACCAGCCAATCTTTTGCTAACTTTACCGTTAGATGCTCATCATACCTTGTTGGATTCGGATGTGAGATGCGTGGGATTGGTTGGTGGCTCGGCGATTGAACATTCGTTGAATCGTCAACTTTCTGAGCGAAAAGGCGCGATTGTTAGCTTAGTCTCTGAAACCGATTTGGGCACTTTACCCGTTGCTCACGATCCTCATTTATCGTTGCGTTTCATTACTGAGAGAACTCGTACAATAAATATAACTGCTGTGGGTGGTAATGCGACCTTGCTCGAGCTTGGTCACGAAGCCCACTAATTTGAGTATTGCGTTAGCCCCTCATCTAAAAAGGTGGGGGGACAGGGAAGGCGATTTCAAAAATAAGAGGAAGAATTTATGGCTACGAATAGCTTTGCTATTACGACCACCTTTTTTGTCTATCTAGTGTTGATGTTGGCAATTGGTGTTTATGCGTATCAACGAACCAAGAACTCCGAAGATTATTTTCTAGGCGGGCGTTCACTTGGTCCTTGGCCTGCTGCACTGTCTGCTGGTGCATCAGATATGAGTGGGTGGTTATTGTTGGGCTTACCGGGGTATGCTTATGCAGCCGGTATTGAAGCGTTTTGGCTTGCTGGAGGCCTGCTATTAGGGACATGGCTGAACTGGTTACTAGCTGCGAAACGTCTACGTACATACAGTATTACGACGGATTCATTAACTTTACCGGAGTTTTTTGCTCGTCGCTTCAACGATAAGTCTAAGCTGATTCAAACCATTTCTGCGTTCTTTATCTTGCTATTTTTCCTCTTCTATACCAGTTCTGGTTTAGTAGCTGGTGGTAAGTTGTTTGAGACTGTATTTGGATTAGATTACACCACCGCCGTTATCATCGGCACGGTATGTGTTGTTTCTTATACTCTATTTGGTGGCTTCTTAGCCGTCGCATGGACGGACTTGGTACAAGGCCTTTTGATGGCTGCGGCACTGGCTATCGTGCCAATTGTTGCTCTTGAAGGAGACTTTGGTAACTTACAAACTCAGTTAGCTGACATTAATCCAGAACTGCTGACATTATGGAATGGTATCGATGGTAAGCCATTATCGGGTATTGCGATTATTTCATTGGTTGCGTGGGGGCTGGGGTATTTTGGTCAACCACACATCCTAGCTCGATTCAAAGCTTCTCGTTCAAATAAAGATATTGGTACAGCACGTCGTATCGCCGTTGTTTGGACTGCTGTCTCTATGGTTGGGGCATTACTGATTGGTTTGGTAGGTTTGGTTTATGTTACGAATACCCCATCTGTTGCCCTTGATGACGGCGAAAAAATCTTTATGTTGCTGGTTAATGTGATGTTCCATCCTGTGATGGCGGGTATTCTGCTTGCTGCTATTTTGGCAGCAATTATGAGTACTGCAGATTCTCAATTGCTGGTGTCATCTTCTGCGTTAGCTGAAGATTTGTATAAACAGATCTTCAATAAAGATGCGACTTCAGACCAAATCGTACGTATGGGGCGCATTGGTGTGGTAAGTATCTCAATCATTGCTTTGTTATTGGCTATCAAACCAGACAGTTCGGTATTGGGGCTTGTTTCTTACGCATGGGCTGGTTTTGGTGCAGCCTTTGGCCCCGCCTTACTGCTTAGCTTGTACTGGTCTCGCATGAACCGAAATGGTGCATTGGCTGGTATTATTGTGGGCGGTGTAACAATCGTTGTTTGGAAACAGCTTTCTGGTGGTATCTTTGACCTATACGAACTGGTACCTGGATTCATCTTGTCAACAATTGCCATCATTGTCGTGAGCTTGTTGAGTGGAGAGCCTGAAGAAGTCGTCAAAGCACAGCATGAAACGTACAAGAATCAGTTAGTCGAGCTTGACTGATTTCTGACACAAATAAGACCTGAGCCCCGCAAATGCGGGGCTTTTTTTGTGTCTACTTACCATCTTTGATTGCTACTAAACCAGCCATTGGTTTTGCGATGTATATCACAATAATAAATTGTTAGTTTGAGAAAATGTCACACCTAGTTGCTAGTTCGTCATTTGTCAATATCTGTTTGGGAGTTATGTTATGCCTGAGGCATATTGCCACTGCTGTGGAAAGGTCACAGCTCATAAAGTCGTCATGGGTCGTTGTAAACCCGCTAATGAATCAGGCTGGCAAGGTGCACAGGAGTTTCTCGCGCTGTTGTTAAAAGGTAAACATTACCATAAGCTCGAACCTCAGTATTATTGCCGTGTGTGTAATCAGCGATGCCACGAACAACAGGCTGAGCATCGTGAAAAAGAATTTCATGATGTGAGTATTGTGTAATACTTACTGTTCGGACTGAGGGGGCATGTTTATTTGTCTCCTAGTAAGCTACATTATGTTTTGAGTGCGCTCATCAATAAGCTATCTTCTTCATCTATATCACCTCTTTATAAATAAGGGTTTTGCGATAATTTTCGCCAATTCATTTCCCTTTTTATTCAAGTATTCGGTTCCAATCACAAATTTAGTGCAAATTGCTAAATAAACCGCTCCGTTTGCCGATAGTGATCGTACATTAGCGATTAATTAAGCTAGTCTAATATTAGGTGTTAGCCGCTTACACTACTAAAGCAATTAATAGGGAGCATATTCCATGCAGTTGAGTTTAAAGAGAAAAATGGTTTTCTCTGTGATTATCGCAATTGCACTGACCGCCGCCGCGTTATTGGTGGCAGGCTATCAGGCATTTAAGCAGGAAAGCTGGCGATCGATCGAAAGTGAGAGTATCAACACGTTGAAAGCCAACGCTAAGGGAATCGGCGATTGGATTTTTACCAAGCAAGCCACCATTACCGCTCTGAAAGATGAAATTGCGGCTAACCCAGAATTGGACGTTGTTCCCCATCTCCGTCAAGCGTTTGTGTCTGGTTCTTTTGGTCTTTCTTATTACGGTAATGAGAAAGGCGATATGTTTCGTCAAGATCCATCTTTGAACAAAGCAGGATACGACCCGCGTGTTCGTGCTTGGTATAAATTGGCTAAAGAGAAAGGGCAAGCGGTTACCACGCCACCTTACGTGAGTGTGACAATGAAAACCTTAGTGGTGACCTTAGCTGATCCCGTTTTTGTGAATGGTCAGTTTACTGGTGTTGCTGCATCTAACTTAGCATTAGATAAAATCATTCGCGATGTTCTGGCTATTCAGGTTCCTGGTAATGGTTATGCTATCTTGGTCAACCGGGAAGGCACTATTGTTGCACACCGGAATAAAGATCTGATCATGAAAAAAATCAGTGAAATTTCGTCGGACTTAAGTACGCAAGCGTTAGTCCAAGCTGCTAATAGCAGTAGCCAATTACCTGCGACGGTGGATGGTAAGCAGCAGATTTTGATGGCGCAAAGTATCGATCACACCGATTGGATGTTGGTGATGGTCATGGATAAAAGTGTGCTGGAACAACCATTGCACAATATGTTGATGACTCAGATGATCATCGGTGCGGTAATTTTGATTGTAATGGCATTACTAACTTCGTGGTTTGTTGCGACGCAGTTACGTGGTTTGACCAATATTACTAACGCACTAACCGATATTGCTGAAGGTGATGGTGATCTAACTCGTCGTTTAGAAGTGAAAAGCCAAGATGAAGTTGGCATCCTAGCCGATAAATTTAATAAGTTTGTTGACCGCTTACATCAGATGGTGAAACAAGTACAAATCGTAACAGGTAAACTAAACGAAGGTGCCAACCAAGCGGCTGATTCCGCGACTCAACGCAGTGAGCGGATTCAGCGTCAGCAAGATGAAATTACCATGGTGGCGACTGCTGTGACAGAAATGGCTTCTGCTACTTCAGAGATTGCTGGTAATGCTGAAAATACAGCGAAAAACTCGAATCAGTCGGTTGAGTTGGGGGCGCAAGGCTTCAAACAAATGCAGCAAAGCAAGCAATCTATAGACCAATTGGCGAAAGAACTGAGCAGTGCGGTATCTATCATTGGTGAGCTAGAAGTGAATGCTAATGAGATCTCAACGATTCTTTCGACAATCCGTGGTATTGCAGAACAAACCAACTTGTTGGCTCTCAACGCGGCAATTGAAGCAGCACGAGCGGGTGAGCAAGGGCGTGGGTTTGCTGTGGTAGCGGATGAGGTTCGTGTGTTATCACAACGCACTCATGCTTCAACTGAAGAGATTCAAACCAAGATTGCAGGTTTGCAGAAAGTGACAACCAACGCAGTTTCGGTGATGACTGAAAGCCATAAATTGGTAGAAACCAGTGTGTCGGATGTTAATGAGACAGGAGAGAGCCTACATGCCATCAGTGAAGCAATTCAATTAATCAGTGACATGGCGACACAAATTGCTTCTGCGGCTGAAGAGCAGTCTTTGGTGACCGCTGATATTAATACCAACACTGAATCGGTGCGTGAGGTAAGCGATCAATTGGCATCTGATGCGCAAGATGCGGTTCAACAAGCGAAAGAGTTGCATGGTTTAGCCAACCAACTTGAAAAAGAGATTTCTCGATTTAAGTTGTAATGGTTTCCTGGCATATGAGCAGACAAGTGTGTTAAACACAGTTAAAATAAGGGCATCTTCGGATGCCCTTTCTTATGCCTCTTTTGGGTCGCTATAGATAGCATCTCAGTCAAAATGTTAGTTTGTAATAGGTATCCACTATGGCCCATATCGCGGCTCCTGATGCTACATGGCAAGTCTCTAATGCATCAGACCTTGAAGTCTTGCAGGCTCAATTTGGTCGTTTAACGCTTCAGTTTGCGAACGACCGTTTTCCTAGTTTAGAAAAGCGTGAACAGCGTTTAGTTAAGCTCAAACAAGCTTTGCTTGATCAGCAAGGTGCACTCGTGTTGGCGATGACTGAAGATTTTGGCTATCGCAGCAGGTTTGATAATGTTGTTGGCGATATCGTTCCAACATTGAATCATCTCAACTATACGTTAAAGCGAGTGAAAAAATGGATGAAGCCAACACGTCGCCACAGTGGAATATTCTTGTTTCCTTCAAGAGTATCGGTCTGTTATCAACCTGTTGGGGTGGTTGGTATCATGGTTCCGTGGAACTTTCCGCTGTATCTTAGTTTGGCGCCTTTAATTACGGCTATCGCTGCTGGTAATCAGGCGATGGTTAAGTTAAGTGAAGATACACCTAAAACCAACGCTGTGATTAAACGTATTGTGGCTGCGATTGGTGATGTTGCTGTGTGTATTGAAGGCCCCTTGGCTATTGCTGCCGAGTTCAGTCGTTTGCCATTCGCCCATTTGCTTTTTACTGGGTCTACAGCCGTGGGTAAGTTAGTTGCGCAGGCCGCAGCAGCGAACCTCACACCGGTCACTCTTGAGTTAGGTGGAAAGTCACCTGTGATTATCGCGGCAGACGCGGATTTAGATAAGGCGGTTGATCATATCTTGTTTGGTAAGACATTGAATTCAGGTCAAGTGTGTGTTGCTCCTGACTATGTCATGTTACCGCAGGAGAAAGTGAATGCATTTGTTGAATTGTATTTGAAGCGTTTTAAAGCATGCTTTGTTAGTAGAAAAGGGCAGTTAGAAAATTCGGCCATAATTAATGCTCGTCAATACCAGCGTTTGCAAGCCATGCTTGATGATGCCAAACAGCAAGGTGGCACTTTGCACAATTTACAGTGTGAATTGCTGTTGGAAACAAGACAGATGGCGCCAGTATTGGTGACCAACACTAAAGATGACATGTTGCTAATGCAAAATGAAATCTTTGGGCCTATTTTGCCAGTGATTGGCTATCGCACCATTGAAGAAGCTATTCAAAGAGTGAACGAACAAGCGTCACCACTTGCGTTGTATCTAATGACACGAGACAAAGACATTCATGACTATGTGCTCAAAGGAACACATAGTGGTGGCGTTGCGGTGAATGACACGGTCTTTCAATCGGTAGTTGAAGACTCACCTTTCGGTGGCTTCCGTGAATCTGGATTAGGTGCGTATCATGGTATAGAAGGCTTCAAAGCGTTTTCCCATGGTAAAACCGTATTCACCAGTTGGCATCATTGGCCGAGAACATGGTTAATGTTACGTTATCGTAAAGCGATTGTTCATCTACTAAAACGTTGGGTTATTCGTTAATTGCGATTTGTTTATCACACTGATAATTCATTAAGAATGGATTTTTCTCGTTGCAATTACCGGTGAAAGGAATACTATTTCCAGCGATATTTAATTTATTCTCAGGGCGGGGCGCAATTCCCCACCGGTGGTATGCCTTAGGGTGAGCCCACGAGCGCTCGATATTTTTCGAGGTCAGCAGATCTGGTGAGAAGCCAGGGCCGACGGTTATAGTCCGGATGAGAGAGAATGATAAACGCATCTGCTAATGGGGGCTGACTTTGTTGTCGGCGCTTTGCGGTGTTTGGTTTTTGATCTTTATCCCTCATAAGCCCTGATTCTGGTATTCGTTAGGAGTATAACCATGAATCAGTCATCTTTACTTGCCGAATTCGGCGACTCAATCACTCGTGTTGAAAACGCACTTGAAGCTTTACGTGAAGGCCGTGGTGTCTTGTTGCTTGATGATGAAAGCCGAGAGAACGAAGGCGATCTTATCTATTCTGTTGAGCACCTAACAGATGCGCAAATGGCGCTGATGATTCGTGAATGCAGCGGTATTGTGTGTCTATGTATGAGCGACGCTCATGCAACAAAACTGAAATTGCCACCAATGGTTGAAGTGAACGACAGCAAAAACCAAACTGCATTTACTATTTCTATTGAAGCAAAACACGGCGTAACGACTGGTGTGTCTGCAAAAGATCGCGTGACTACCATTAAAACTGCAGGTCGCTTTGAAGCGAAAGCGGAAGACCTAGCTCACCCTGGTCACGTTTTCCCACTGCGCGCACGTGCTGGTGGCGTAATGACTCGCCGTGGCCACACTGAAGGTACGGTAGACCTAATGCAAATGGCAGGTTTGACACCATTCGGCGTGCTTTGTGAAGTCACCAACGAAGATGGCACTATGGCAAAAACACCCGAAATTGTTGCGTTTGGTGTAAAACACAATCTACCTGTGTTAACTATTGAAGATATGGTCGCTTACCGTATCGAAAAAGATCTGAAACTTGCCTAATACTTGGTATTCGTTTTAGAGAGAAGGCACTGTCGTACTGAGATAGTGCCTTTTTTTATATTTTTTGCCTAACTCTGTTTGTCAGAAAGGTTAACTCTTGCTCTAATGGAAAGACTTTATTTTGCATCGACTTAAAGGATTAGCGCGATGGAAAGTCAACTTCTCTCTTCTTTAGTTCAACATGTTCCACTCATCTCTCAATTAAAAGAAGCAAAGCCGCTTTATTGGTCTAACCCCAAAAATAGTACCTTAGAACAGGGTCTAAACTATGTCGGCTTAACTCGTTCCGATATCCAAGATGCCAGCGCTAGACTGTCCCGTTTTGCACCATATTTCATCAAAGCCTTTCCAGAAACAACGATAACAAAAGGTATTATCGAGTCACCTTTAGTAGAAATAGGAAAAATGAAAAGTGCGTTAGAAACACACTTCCACTGCGCTATTATGGGTAATTTGTTAGTTAAATTAGATAGCCAATTGCCTATTTCAGGTTCAATTAAGGCGCGGGGTGGCATTTATGAAGTATTGGTGCACGCCGAAAGAATCGCGTTAAAAGCGGGCTTAATTCATCAAGATGATGATTACAGCAAACTATTTTCACCTGCGGTTAGGCAGTTACTTGGTCAATACACGATAGCGGTCGGTTCAACCGGTAATCTGGGACTGTCGATCGGTATTATGAGTGCTAAACTGGGTTCTTCAGTTACCGTTCACATGTCGGCAGATGCGCGACAATGGAAAAAAGACCTGCTTCGTGAGCGTGGCGTTGAGGTGGTTGAATATCAGAGTGACTATGGTGTTGCAGTAGAAAATGGACGACGCCAAGCAGACAGTGATCCTAGTTGTATCTTTATTGACGATGAAAACTCCAAGCACCTTTTTTTGGGTTACTCCGTTGCTGGTGAACGCCTCAAACAGCAGTTTTCTGAACAAGGGCGTATTGTTGATTCTGAGCATCCTTTAGTGGTCTATTTACCTTGCGGTGTTGGTGGCGGTCCCGGAGGAGTCGCATTTGGTCTTAAAATGGCGTTTGGTGATCATGTTCATTGTGTATTTGCCGAGCCGACGCATTCTCCATGCATGATGCTAGGCGTAATGACTGGTTTGCATGACAGTATTTCGGTGAAAGACATTGGTTTAGACAATGTGACAGAAGCGGATGGTCTAGCGGTTGGGCGCGCATCGGGCTTTGTTGGTAGAGCTATGGAGCATCTTATTAGTGGGTTTTACACAGTGGATGATATCAAACTCTATCAGATGCTTGGGTTGTTTAAAGAGAGTGAAGATTTATTCCTTGAGCCATCTGCTTTGGCGGGGATGAGCGGTCCAGTTTGGTTTCATGACAAGAGTAAACTGGTACAAGCACTGAATGTTGATCCTGCCTGTATCACTCATCTTGTGTGGGCGACAGGGGGAGGGATGGTTCCGGTTGTGGAGCGCTTGGAGTATTTGTCGAAAGCTATGGCTATACCTAAGTAACTTCCAGACGCTGTTTTACCGAATACAATTCGTCCGTTGGGAGCTCACCAACAAGCCCATTTGTAGTGGACAATGATATTGCAAGGAAATGACCATTGCTTCCGTCATTGAGCTTGATTTGTGCTCGTTGGTAAAGCTCTAAATTCTGTATATTGAGATCATTTGGGTCCATATCATGATTAATAGAGATATTCATCACAATCGCACACCTATTTTTTACTACTATGGTCGTATTTTTAAGGCTATTCCCCCGTGTCGCCGTGTCCTCCTTGAAAGCATGACTATACTCCTAGTCTGTAACCTAAATTTCAGCCTAACGACGAGGATTGGTCATGTTAAAGCATTATATTCACTGTGCGCTTTTTCTTTTAGGAACGTTAATGAGCACTGCCATAAGTGCGCAATCACTCAAAGCAGATTTTCGTCACCGTCCACCTGAAATGTTGGTTGATAGTGCGACCAATCAGCTTAGTGGACCATTAAAAGATATCATCGAAGAAGCTGCTCAGCAGTTAGGACATTCGATTGATTGGAGTGTTGTGCCATTTGCCCGCAGTTTAAATAATTTGAAGAGTCATGGTACTGACATTGTTCCTCGAGTCATTCGCAACGATGAGCGTGAGAAATTTGTACAGTACGTTGGTCCTATTTCCGAACAGGTGAA
Source organism: Vibrio tritonius (assembly GCF_001547935.1). Classification (NCBI taxonomy): domain Bacteria; kingdom Pseudomonadati; phylum Pseudomonadota; class Gammaproteobacteria; order Vibrionales; family Vibrionaceae; genus Vibrio; species Vibrio tritonius. The sequence continues at coordinate 1,760,997 of NZ_AP014636.1, read as the reverse complement.
GAACATCATGTTTGTTACCCGTTCAGACGGTGCAGATGTGAAGTCATATTCTGATTTAAGTGGACTTAACATCGGTGTGAAACGCGGTACCGCTTACTTCAAGCAATTTGACCAAGATAACTCGTTGCGCAAAGTCGTGGTAAACGACGATTTTAACTTAGCTCGAATGCTTCAAGCCAAACGAATTGACGCCATCGTAGTATTAGACATGGGTGCGTTGGAATCGGAGTTCAAAGCAACGAATTTTACCGCTTACAACTCAGCAACTTATTTTTATCCAAACCGAATTGGAAACTACTACGGAATGCCTAAAAATCATCCATTATCAGGTGCATTTAATCAAAAGCTTGAAGAGATGGTTAAGAGCGGCCGAGTTGCAGAAATCTACAGTAAATACGGTTTAACGGCTAAGTAATCCCAACCATATGCCTCCCCCCAATCAACGCCTCGCTCTTGCGAGGCGTTTTTTTATACCCAAATGACCTCAAGATGTTCTTCTAAGGAAAGATCATGTGCTTTTAAGCAAAGCACTGATGTGGAGATAAGAATACTCAATTTATGGACATATTCAGTAGCACATTTTATTCCCTTTAATCAGCCAAATATTGATTTTCATCAGTATCTTATTGTTCATTTCTTGTCATGGTATCCAGGCTATATCCAAATAACCTTCAGATGCTGAATTTCGCATCTGAAGGCCATTTGGGTTTGTTGTGGCAGTGCTAACTCATCATGCCGTATTGACTCGCTGCCGAAATAATGGAAATATTCTCGCTTGCGAGATGTTATAACATAACAAAATGGTAATCATGACATATAAACTCATCAGCTCAACTCTATGTGCCACATTAGGACTAACACTTAGTAGTGCCGCTTTGGCAACTCAATATCCTTTGACCATTGATAACTGCGGTCTGAAAAATACCTATCAACACGCACCAGAACGCGTTGTTACGATTGGTCAGCATGAAACTGAACTGATGCTTGCTTTGGGTCTGAAAGACAAAGTGGTAGGAACTTCCGTTTGGTTTGGTCACTTGCCAAAAGCTTATGCTAAAGAGGAAGCGACTCTAAAACGTTTGTCAGATAACTCGCCAAGTTTTGAAGCGGTTGTAGGACAGATGCCAGAGTTGGTGGCGGCGCAATACACTTATCACGTTGGCCCACAAGGGGAGGTTGCTACACGCGGTCAATTTGAAGATCTTGGTGTGCATACTTGGATCTCACCAAGTGATTGTGTTGGCAAAAGTGTGACCGATAGTTCCAATAGCGATGGTGCTCGTAGTGTGCCATACAGCGTGGATCTGATTTATCAAGAAGTCACTCAAATGGCGAAGATCTTTAACGTGGAGCCGCGCGGTAAAGAACTTAACCAGCAGTTAGCACAACGAATTGAAAAAGCGCAACTTGCCGCAAACAGTAAGGCGCTGCGTGCACAAAACGCCAAAGTGGTATTTTGGTTCTCAAGTTCTCGTTTGAAAGGCGACCCTTGGGTTGCGGGTAATTCCGGTGCGCCAGCTTGGATAGCCAGTGCGTTGGGTCTAAAGAATGTGGTGGATACCAACCAAGAATGGCCTGCGGTAAGCTGGGAAACGATCGCCTCTGATAACCCTGATTACATTGTGCTAGCGAAGATGGATCGCCGTTTATATCCAGCTGATGACATTGAAAAGAAAATCGAATTTTTGAAAAACGACCCAGTCACCAAGCAGATGAAAGCGATCAAAAACAACCACATCATTGTAGTACCAGCAATGTCGCTTAACCCATCTCTGGGTAACGTTGAAGCGTTAGAAGAGATTGGTCAGCAAATCGGTCAATTTAAATAAGGGTAGTTTGTGGCTGTACACTCGAAAGCGTTGACTGCGGTACTCATGACACTGGGCTTGCTCAGTGTCTTATTACTTATGGTGTTGGCGGCTCGAATTGGTGATGTGCCCGTCTCATTCGAGCATACTTGGATGGCGATCACCAATGGGTTAAGTTTGACTGATTATCCCTTATCTCCTCTTGAACAGGGCATTATTTGGCAATATCGCATGAGCCGTGCGTTGATGGCGGCGTGTAGTGGTGCAGGGCTTGCTTTGTGCGGTGTGATATTACAAGCGCTGCTACGTAACTCACTTGCCGAGCCATATCTTTTAGGCATCTCCGCTGGCGCATCAACGGGGGCTGTATTAGTGATGCTGCTGGGGGTTGGTGGCGGTCTTATTTCTGTTTCTGGAGGTGCATTTATTGGCGCTTGTGCTTCATTTTTGGTGATCATGCTGCTCGCGCGTGGACTCTCATTTGAACCAAGCCGAATTATCCTTGCAGGGATTGCAGGAACGCAATTGTTCAATGCATTAACAGCTTATCTAGTGAGTACATCGGCCAATGCTGAGCAGTCGCGCAGCGTCATGTTTTGGTTGCTAGGCAGCTTAAGTAGTGTGCGCTGGCCAGAAGCTCTCATGGCTCTTATTATCGTCATTCCTGCGTTTTTACTTCTGCTGCTGTTTGCTCGCCGCCTCGATACCTTGGCTTTAGGTGAAGATATTGCTCGTACGCTGGGTACGCATGTAACCTTGTTGCGAGTCGTACTGCTGGTGATCACCGCATTAATTACCGCTGTGATGGTCAGCACCATAGGTGCGGTGGGTTTCATTGGTTTAGTGATTCCTCATATCGCGCGTTTTGTGGTGGGCCATCAGCATCTAAAATTACTGCCCGCAGCCGCCTTAATAGGGGCGCTGTTTATGATTTTGGCTGACATTGCTTCACGCATTTTAGTTGAGCATCAAGTGTTGCCTATTGGCGTGGTAACTGCGTTGGTGGGCTCACCAGTGTTTGCTTTCATTTTGTATCGCAGTCGAGGAAAAGCCGCATGAGAATTGATGGGCAAAACCTGACGATTTCCCGAGAGGGAAAAACCATTCTGCATCAGGTGAATTTCGAATTGGATTCGGGGCGCAAGTTAGCCTTGATTGGCCCCAACGGTTCTGGAAAATCCACTCTGTTGCGCACACTTGCAGGCCTAGAGAAAGAGGTACATTCTCAACTCAAATTGGGTGGGGAACCCGTTAATCGACTGTCGAAACAGCAGATGGCGACGCGTGTAGCGCTGGTGGCACAGCACTCACAATTGGATATGGATTTAACGGTAGAGGCCTTGGTACGTTTAGGGAGGACACCCTATCGCGGCTTATTCTCTGCTTGGTCGAAACAAGACACTCAAGCGGTGGAAATGGCCCTAGAACAGACCCAATTAACCCAGTTGCGTCATTACCATTGGCATCAACTGTCTGGTGGTTTACAGCAACGTTGCCAAATTGCCAGGGCATTGGCGCAGCAACCAGAGATTTTGCTGCTTGATGAACCTACCAATCATCTCGATATTCAATATCAACTAGAATTGATGGCGTTAATTGAGTCGCTGCCGATGACAGTCGTCGTATCTCTGCACGATCTCAACCTAGCCGTCAATTATTGCTCAGATGTGTTGCTACTCAATCAAGGTAAAGTGGTGGCGAGCGGTGACCCCTTAGAGGTGATAACCGAGGAGCGTATAGCTTCTGTCTATGGCGTGCGTTCAAGTATTTGTCATCAAGAGGATGGCGATGTGCACATCGCCTTTCAGAGAAGATAATGAGAAGATAATGAGGACACTCGCTTTATCAGATAACGAGGACACTTGCTTTATTACAAGGACACTCATCGTAAAAAAGCGATATAAATAGACATGAGAAGATGGGCAATTTTCTAGCTAATGTGGTGAAACCAAACCAATCAATGGCGGAATATGTATAAATTACGAGTGGATTAGATCTTTGAGTGGTGGGGGCCAATGGAGGAAGTGATACAACGCCATACTGATTGAAGATTTAGGCGATATGCAGTGCGACCATCCGTTTTTTGTTTAGAGCCATTTTGGCCTGATGTAAACGTGCTGTAGTTCCTACCCAAACACGGGGTTTTTTCTCTAACTCAGTACAAAGTGCTAAACAGTCAGATTGGGTTAACGAGAGCCTAGTTAGTATATTTGGTTGTGAATCATGGATATAACCGGGCTTATCTGGCCTTATTTGTCGACCAAGCCAATCTACTAGCTCAAGGTAGTCGCTGAGTCTAAAGGGGATCCCTTGCGTTTTATCTTGATGCTCGTAGCCCATAAAATTGGCGAGCGATGGTGTGGTGGTTTTTCCTTTTTCTAAACTCGTTAGTCTCGCTTTAATTGAGGTAAAGTCGGATTGCTCAGGCGTATCAGCTATCTTGGCTCGAATTGGGTTTAAATCGACATACGCCATGGCTGCCAGCAAGGCTTTTTCATCAAGCAGCGCTTGTGATTTGAATCTCCCTTCCCAAAAACGACCTGTGCATTGGTCTTCTTTGTTGGCTTGAACGGCAATGCCGTAATTAAGCTCACGCATAAACCAGCTAAGGGAATAAAGTCGTTCTCGCCACTCGCTAATAAATCGATTACACACTTCTTTTTCTGTGTCCGATTGAATCTCTCCTGCTAACCAACGGTGGATAATCGGTGGCAGTTGGTGCTCAGCATGCCAGCGTTCAACCACCTCTAAATCAGATAGAGCTAAAGCACTTTTTTTATCAATACGAACGACCAAATGGTAATGATTGCTCATTACTGCATAAGAGCATATTTGAATCAGATAAACATTGGCAAGGCTAAGAATGCGCTGCTCAATCCAATCTCGGCGATGCTCATAAGATTTTCCGGTAAGACTATCAATACCACACAAATACGAACGACGAACACAGCGAGATACGCAGTGATAATACGGCGTGATGTCGGGGCAAATTAGCTGTGAGCGAGCGGTTGTCATAAATTACGATTCCGAGAAAATAGAAAGCCTTAGCGTGACGATTAACGAAAGTGAGTAAAAGAATGAGCCAGTAATTACTCGAGGCACTTCAAAGAATGACTAGGGATGTTTTGTATGGCTAAAACCAAAATGTGAAATGAATTGGGGTGAGTGTCCTCCGAAGGGACTTTGAATTAGGTGAGTGTCCTAGGGAAAAGGCGCTATGGAAAAGGCGAGTGTCCTTGAAAAGGGGAGCCTATGGACAAATTTACAGTGTAAAAGAGATACCAGCGCTCAATCGATACCCATGAAATGATGGGAAAAGAAAGAGCGCTGGCAGGTTGCTCGGTTGTTATTTAACAGGAATGCTTTTTACCACAGCGAAGGTGAATGGTAATGCTCATCAAGCTGCTGGCTGAACCAGCGGCCGTTCAAAACGGAGTGGATTAACTTGTTCTTATCTTCTTCGCTAAGACGGTAATCTTTGTCCATCAGCTCGATAATATCTTTGGTTTGATATGCTTGTTCCGTACGATACAGCACGCTATTTTTTATGTTGGCATCGAATACATACAGTGATTCGCCGTTGGCTGCTGTGGCCTTATTCCAAGGTTTCCACTCGACATTGATATCGCTAGAAGGCTTACCTTGGCGAATAAAGGAAGCAATGTGTTTTTCTAGATCATGGGATAACTGTTTTGCCCCTTCGGTTTTGAATGCATTACCAAACATGGGCATATCGACGCTTGAATCTAATAGAGGGATAAATACGCCATGGAATGAGCCGATACGACTCATAGCAGGACCTGTGATGATAGGGTCTGCGCCGTAGTTGATTTTACCTGCATAAATCGGTGCACTGAATTTCGCGTTTAGCATGGTGTCCACGGATTCTTCCACGTTAAATGCGCTATACAGTAAACCGCCGTACCGGAAGACGAAATCGTATTCGATCGCTTTATGTGGCTGGGTATTCCAGTCGGTTTTTGCAAATTCTGGATCACCAAGAGCAAAGAAGGAAAACTCGTTTGCTCCAGTGAGCATCATTGTTGGTACCTGATTGTAGGTTTGGGTGTCAAAACCATTTTCTGGAAGTACTGTTCCATCGGTGTACAAGTGAGGGAAAACGCTCATACGAATTCCTGCGTTTTGCATTAGCTTGGCGAGTCTTGTTGGATTAAGTGACTGCAAATAGGCTTTCACGTCGCTATCACCTTGTTTCAGCCATTTCTCTGCTGCGGCTAAATCAGGTTGGCGACCATCTTCGACTACCAATGGCGCAAAAGCTTGTTCAAATACTTTCTGACTCGCATCTACTGGCGCTGTTGTCATTCCACCACTGAAAACGATCGCGTGTTGGAATTTGTCTTTAAACTCCGGGGAGATAAGCATCGCCATCACATCACGTCCACCGGCTGAAAAACCTGAAACAGTAATGTTGTTACTATCGCCACCAAACTGACTGATATTCTGCTTTATCCAATCTAGTGCGGCACTTTGGTCTAGTAAACCAAAGTTACCAGATGCTTGCAGCGGGTCAGATGTTTTGATGGCTTTTAGAGGATTAAAACCAAGCACACCCAAGCGATAGTTGGCAGTGACGACCACCGATTTTGTTGCCAAAGCGAGTTGGGTTGGATTGAATTCATCGGCTTTGCCTGTTTGGTTATTACCGCCGTGAACATAGAACAAAACGGGTAAGGTTTCATCGGTGTTAGGTCGATAGATATTCAAATTGAGGCAATCTTCTTTGCCAATAACTTGGCCTTTCTGAACTTGCGGGCAGAGCGCACCTTGCGTTATCGCCTGCAGTTTGGTTTGTGATTTAGCCAATGGTTTTGCTACTTGCCAGCGTAGCTTACCTATAGGGGCTTGCGCATAAGGAATTCCCAACCAACTCTGTGTTGAGGTTTGAGTGTTACCCACCACGGTGCCTTGATGCAAATTGATCTCAGAATTAATAGCAAAAGCGCTGCTGGTGACGGATAACAAAGATGCCGTTGCTAAAGTTTTGAGCCACATCGGGGTTAAGGAAGAACACGTCATTTTTTCACCTTCTGGGAATAAAAAACCCGAGGTGATCAAAATCACCTCGGGTTTTGCCTTAAGAGTTTTATTCACTCTAAAGTAACAATCCAAACAAATTAATTGATGCAAGTGTGCCGTGAGCGGAGTGAAGCGTCTGTTATTTAGCTCAAGTTTTTGCAGAGCAAGGTATTATGTAACCCAGTAAATAACGAATATGTGATCTTATGCATTCCAAAAAAGAGAGCGACTCTAGGAGCCGCTCAATACGGAGTTATGCTTCTGACTGATCAACAGGAAGCACAATTTTCACATAGTCACCAGGTGCGGCGGTGATGACAGGGTTTTGCTCAGACCCTTGTGAATATGGGGCAACTTTTTCGGCGGGATTAAATTGGGCTAACCATTGGTCCCAGTGTGTCCACCAAGAGCCCTTATTGTGAGCAGCTTTTGATAGCCAGTCGTGAGAATCTTCTACCAATTTATCGTTTACCCAGTAACCATATTTATTTTTGTCTGGATGGTTAACGATACCAGCAATGTGGCCAGATTCACCCAATATAAATGTTGGTTTACCACCCACTTTTAACGCACCATTGTATGTACCTTCCCAAAGCGCAATGTGGTCTTCTTTGGTTGATATAAAGTAGGTAGGTATAGTGATTTTGCTTAAGTCGATCCAAACTCCACCAACTTTTACGCCTTTGTCTTGAACCAGTTTATTGTTCAAGTAGAACTCACGAAGCATAAAGTTACTGGTTGGAGCGCTGAGGTTAGTACCGTCACTGTTCCAATACAGCAGGTCAAAATCAACAGGGTTGTTACCTTTCAGATAGTGTTCAACGTAATAGTTCCAATACAGGGAATTTTCACGCAACAAACTGAAGGTTACGTTCATCATTCTGCCATCCATATAACCACGCATGCTGTTTTGGATTTCAACGGCACTAATGATCGGATCATTGATGTAAACGCCAATGTCACCCGGTTGAGCAAAATCAAGCAGTGTGGTGAAGAAAGTGGCAGATTGAATGCGTTTTTTCATGCGTTTAGCCGCATAGTAAGCGACAGTACATGCTAGTACAGTACCGCCAATACAGTAACCCGCTGCATTAATTTGTTCTTGACCTGTAATGTCTTCAATTGCGCCGACTGCTTTTACAACGCCTTCTGTGATGTAATCGCCAAACTCAACGTTACGTTGAGCATAACCAGGGTTACGCCACGACATCATAAACACGCTATGCCCTTGTTCTAGTAGCCATTTCACCATAGAGTTTTTGGCTCTCAAATCAAGGATATAGTATTTATTGATGTAAGGGGGAACAATGAGTAATGGTGTAGCATTGACCTTTTCAGTCAAAGGTTTGTACTGAATCAGTTCAAACAAGTCATTACGGTAGACGACATCACCTGCTGTGGTTGCGATATCTTCACCAACACGAAAAGCCTTTTTGTTCGTCATACGAATTTTTAGGATTTCAGCGCTGGATTCGACATCTTCTTTAAGTTGTTCTAAACCTGCGAGCAAATTAGCACCATTTTGTTCGATAGTGAGCTTGCGCAGTTCTGGGTTCGTCGCGATGAAATTCGATGGTGAAAGAGCGTTGATGGTTTGGCGAGAAAAGAACATTAGGCGTTCTTTGGTTTTATCATCCAAGCCTTCAATGGATTCAATCGTATCGAGGTAGGTTTTACTGAACAACAAGTAAGACTGCTTGATAAAATTAGATACAACGTCTGCATCCCAAGCGTCATCTGAAAAACGTTTGTCCCCTTTTTCAGCTTCTACAATACCGTTTTGAGTAGGGTTGAAAAAGACGTCTTGCCAGATTTCTAACTGTTTTTCCCACCATTGGGTCTGCAGTTTTAGCATTGCTTGAGGTTGATTTGCTGCTTGCTCTAACAGTTTACTTGTATCATCGAAATTCACATCACGCAGTGCTTTGTTCACTGGTGAGCTAAGGACATCCTTGTTTGCTTCGAAATTCTTCCACCAATGCACATTGGCTTCTTGAAGTTTTACAAGATAGTCCGAAAAGACGTTTTGATACATTGTGAGACTCCTGTGATCGGAAAATACGCCGTCTCTGACGAGACGGCGTTCTATCTAAAACTGTTATTTAGTAGCAGGAGTCACTGTTTTGATATTTTCAGTAGTCAATTTATCAAAATCGTCTTTAAACTCTTTAGCAATGGCTTGGATTTTGTTGCTGTCTTCGATCAACTGTTTTGACAGTTCAGAGAATACAGCCAATTGTTCGCTGTTGAACTTAGTTAGAGATGTTACGTCTTTAACTTCACTGGCAGCTTTGACTTGGCTTAGGCCCATTTCGCTATAAGTTTTGATAGCGTTTAGTTGCATCTCTGTAAGAGTTTCAACGTTTTTAGCCATCAATTGGTTAAATTTAACAAAGGGTTCGAAACCTTTTTCTGCTTGATCAGTAAAAGTTTTAAAAAATTCGGTGTACATGGATATTCTCCTGATAGTGAATGATATAGTCCGTTAACTTTTAAATTGCTTTGACTACTACTGCTGTGCCCATTCCTCCTCCGACACAGAGCGAAGCCACACCATATTGATTTGAGCGCTTTTGCATCTCATAAATCAAACTCACCAAAATACGGTTACCTGAAGCTCCAAGCGGGTGACCCAGAGCAATAGCACCACCGTTGACATTGGCTTTGTCTAAGATGGCACTAGGTTGTACATCATGGATCTGTGCGAGCTGTTTCACCACACCTAACGCCTGAGCTGCAAAAGCTTCGTTGAGTTCAAACAGATCAATATCTGTAATCTTCAATTCTGCTTTTTCAAGTGCTTTGGTGACTGCACCAACGGGACCTAACCCCATAACTTTAGGGTCAACACCCGCCTGAGCATAGGCAACCACCTCAGCCAGAGGCGTTAAGTTGTAATCTTTAACGGCTTGTTCAGAAGCGAGGACGACAACGCTTGCGCCATCATTGATTCCTGAAGCATTACCTGCAGTAACAGTACCTTCCTTATCGAACGCTGGACGAAGACGAGCCAATGTTTCTGAAGAGGTATTGGCTTTTGGATATTCGTCGGTATCGAACAAAACAGTTTCACGGCGTACTTTGACTTCCACAGGAACGATTTCATCTTTAAAACGTCCCGCTTCAATCGCTGCAACCGCTTTGTTTTGACTTGCTGCGGCAAATGCGTCTTGTTCTTCGCGAGAAACTCCGACTTCTTTCGCTACATTCTCTGCGGTCACACCCATGTGGTATTGGTTAAACACATCAGTGAGGCCATCATTAATCATTAGGTCAGTTAATTGGGTATGGCCCATTTTATGACCATTACGGATACTCCCTGACACTGCATATGGAATAGCGGACATCACTTCGACACCGCCAGCTACAACGACCTTAGCATCGCCACTGCGGATATGAGAGATACCATCCATTACAGCTTTCATTCCGCTCCCACACACCATATTGATGCTGTAAGCAGGAACTGAAAATGGAATACCAGCGTTGATAGAAGCTTGGCGACCGACGTTCATGCCTTGTCCCGCTCCAACAACGTTACCCATAATGACTTCATCGATATGATCAACGTCAATATGAGCCGCTTCTACAGCAGCTTTGATAGGCACGGCGCCAAGTTCACCAGCTGGTACGTTTTTCAACGCACCACCAAAAGAGCCAAGAGCAGTACGTTTAGCTGCAACAATAAATACTTTTTCCATCCAACATCCCTCTAGTGCATGTACAAGCCGCCGTTAACAGACAAGGTTTCACCGGTGATGTATGCACCTGAATCGCTAACCAAGTAAGCAACTGCGTTGGCAATGTCTTCAGGAGTGGCAAGGCGTCGCATAGGAATTTGAGCTTTAATAGACTCAAGCACCTCTTCACGCATTTTGGCAACCATTGGTGTTGCGGTGTATCCAGGGGCAACTGCATTTACTGTTACGCCTGCTTTTGCGCCTTCTAGAGCAAGGGCTTTAGTAAAACCTATCATCCCTGCCTTGGCAGCAGAGTAGTTAGTTTGACCAAATTGACCTTTGATGCCGTTTACAGAGGTAATGTTGACGATACGACCATGACCTTGTTCAAGCATGGCTGGGAAAATAGGGTGAGTAACGTTGAATACGCTATTCAAGTTGGTATCAATAACAGCATGCCAATCATCAGCAGTCATTTTTTTAAATACCGCATCACGAGTGATACCAGCAGTGTTAACTAACACTTCAATACTGCCTTCTTCAGCAAGAAGTTTGGTGAGTTTTTCCTGACATTCGTCACCTTTGGTGACATCAAGTTCAAGTAGACGAATTTGGTCGTCAGAAAAACCACTTTCTTTTACCCATTCTACAGAGTGGTCGTACATTTGGTGGATATATGTAGCAACAACCTTGTAACCGTCATTGATCAATTGTTTTGTTATGGCAGATCCAATCCCGCCAGTTGCCCCTGTAATCAAAGCGACCTTTTTCATAAAAGACTCCATTCAAAGTGCATGGTATTCGCTATTATCCCTGTTCGTTAAGAAATAATGGTTAATCTATTTAACCATTATTTCTATAAATGAGGATAACGCGATTAATATCTTACATTCAACTTGTTTACATATTAAAGACAGTTGACTTTTTTAAAGTCATCTTATTGTTTTTGCGTTTTTTTAGCTAAAACACACATGTGAAAAGTTTAATACCAAAAATAGCATTTAGTTTTAAATCTTGATCGCACTCAAAGAACTATGAAAGGGATTTCCTAGTTTTTCAAGTTTTGCTAAAAAAAATCCAATGGCAAATATCGCCAAAAACAATATCACTTAAAAATGTATTTTGTCGTTATAACTATATGTTTATAGGTTATTTTTATAATTTGTTTGGGTTTTGATAAACGGAATGGCATTTTTCTATATACTTAATTCTCATAAAAAATGAATCTAAATATCATATAATAATAGTGAGTTCTCTATCACTAGGTAGGATAATGCATAGAATCGTAGAACACCGTTATAACAATTTATATATCAAAATAGAATAAAAGCACTAACTAATTTCTAGGTGATTGTCTCATTTCTGTTACTTATATTTATAGAAATATTATTTATGGATTATTTGTGGTTTTATTAGCGACCAATTTGGATGTGTTTATTTAAATAAATAACGAATCGTTTTATATTATTAGTCGAAAATTTTTTCATTAATTTACCTTGATTTAATTTAAATATAAGCTACCCATACTATTTATATTCCTTTATATTAAGAGAAGGTGGATTTGGTTAGTTGAATTTGGAATAATAGTGAATATTGTTAACATATAGATAACAAATGGTTTTAGTTAGTAAAATTGGGTAATGAGTAACTATGCAATTTTGCGTTCCAATTTTAGTTTCCCAATCGATTAGACAGTGATGTTGGATAAAAATTAAGCAAAAGCAGCAAGTTACCTGAACTAAACCGCGTTAATATCGTTCTTGTAAGGATGACTTGATCTGTTTGAAGGTGTTAAAAAACACTTTTTTTAATTTGATTATTAAGTGCTAGAACCCTTTATCATCATAGTGTGGCAAAGGGAATGCTGCTGCTATTGATAAATTTTTAGAAGCTGTTACGTTGCTAAATGTCTTCAATTTTTCAAGGCTAATCAAATGGATTATCTCAGTGGTACCACCTTGGTTTCTGCTCTACTCATTTTTATCGGTTCTTTCGTGCAAACTGCAATAGGGTTCGGTTTGGCGGTGGTTGCAGCTCCTTTGCTTTTCATCCTTTCTCCTGATTATGTGCCAGCACCTGTAACGTTAAGTGCTTTAGTTCTTTCTATTTTGAATGCGCTTAAACTGCGCAGCAGTATTTCAATTGGTGGGCTTAAAATGGCTTTATTAGGCCGCGTTCCCGGATCAATGGCAGGGGGTGTACTGCTTACATGGGTATCAGTTAAAGTCCTAGAGCTGTGGTTGGGTCTCTTAGTGTTGTTCGCTGTGTTGGTGAGTTTATTGCCTTTTCGATTGGAGCCGACACCAAGACGAATGGCCATCGCGGGTTTTTTCTCGGGCTTTTTTGGAACCAGCAGTGCCATTGGTGGGCCCCCGATGGCCTTGTTGCTTCAACATCAAGAGGCAAATAATTTGCGCGGTAATCTCGCCGCTTTTTTTGTGTTTAGTTCTATCATGTCACTGATAGTGCAAGGAGTAGCCGGCTTTTTCACATGGCACCACATTCTGATTTCCTTACCTTTGATGCCAGCGGTACTGCTGGGGTATCTATTGGCTATCAAGTTTACGCAAACGTGGCCTAAAGAAAAAATTCGCCGTTGTGCACTGTTTCTCTGCTTTTTAAGTGGATTAACCGCTTTAACGAAAGGATTGATGTAGCGCTCATCTTGGTTTAATTGAACGCCAATAGAGTGAGACCACAAAAGCGAAACTATAAAAAAAGCCAACCACCATGGCTGGCTTTGCCCCTAAGGGTTTCGAGGTAAGGTTAATATAGCGGGGCATCAAGAGTAACTCAGTATTTACGGTAAACTGTCCCATACCCCCAAGATATACATGATGCCTAAGGCTCGATCATAGAGACCATAACCTGGCCTTGCCCAGTTCTCTTCTCCCCAAATGTGCCGTCCGTGATCTGGGCGTACATAGCCCTGAAAATTATGTTTATGTAGAGTTTTGATCACTTTCACGGTATCGACTGAGCCATCACAGGCGCGATGGGAGGTTTCGATAAAATCGCCATTTTCAAAACGTTTTACATTACGAATATGGATAAAGTGGATACGGTCAGCAAAGGTATCGATGATATCAGGCAGGTCGTTATTGGCTGAGCCTAACGAGCCGGTACACAGGCTTAACCCGTTGTATGGACTATCGACCAGTTTTAAAAAGCGGTCGATGTTCTCTTTATTTGTGATGATGCGAGGCAAACCAAAGATAGGAAAAGCGGGGTCATCCGGATGTATCCCCATTTTGATGCCTACCTCTTCACAAACCGGAATTACTTGTTTAAGGAAGTAACCAAGATTGGCCCACAGATCTTCAGCAGTAAAGTTTTCATATTGCTTGAAGGTCTGTTTGAGTTTGGCCAAACGCTCTGGTTCCCAACCTGGCATTGTGACATCGACATTTTTTGCCAGTGTATCGATAAGCTCTAATGGGTTGATATTATCAATACGGCTTTTTTCAAAAAACAGCGCATTGGAACCGTCCGGTAATGGATGAAACAGCTCGGTGCGTGTCCAGTCAAAGACTGGCATAAAGTTGTAACAGACGACTTTAACTCCAGCTTTGGCTAAGCGACGCAACGTCTCTTTATAGTTATCGATATACATATCTCGACTGGGTAGACCCAGCTTGATGTCTTCATGCACGTTCACGCTTTCAACCACATCGATATTAAATCCCGCCGCTTCGATTAGCGTTTTTTCTTTGTTGATGCGCTCTTCACTCCAAAGTTCTCCAGCGGGCATATCGTGCAGTGACCAAACGATCCCTTCAACTCCGGGAATTTGCCTGATTTGGCCAAGAGTGACTTTGTCATTTCCTTCGCCATACCAGCGAAATGTCATATGCATGTTGATCTCCTCAGCAATGAGTAGCAAGTGACTGATGTTCTTGAACCCACTGGTAGACCGCTTGTTTTGCACCTACATTCATGATGACTTTGAGTGCTGCTGTTAATTGATCAATGAATTGAGGATGCTGTGCAAAGAAGGGATCAAACACTTTATTGATGGCGACGAAGGCTGGCACCAATTGCTCAGGAGTATTCTTATGCTGTTCCCAGACTTGAGCAAAGGTTTCTTTCAATGGGTCTTGAACGTCAATGGGTTGGTTTTGTTCATCGATACCGCTGACGTAACGAATCCATCCTGCAAGCGCGAGATAGAGGCCAGAAAGATCGATATTGTGCTCTAATCCATAACGCATGGTTTGTAAGAAGCGCTGAGGTACTTTTTGTGAACCATCCATTGCGATTTGCCAAGTCAGATGTTTTAGCGCTCGGTTTTCATAACGTTCAATTAATTGATTTTTGTAGTCATTTAGATCTACCCCTTGGATATGAACTGAAGGGGTAATCTCGTTATCCATCATGGCGCGAATAAAGGTTTTAAATTGCGGGTCAGCGATGGTTTCAGCAATCGTGCTATAGCCGGATAGGTAACCAAGATAGGCCATAGATGAGTGAGTACCATTAAGCAGTCGCAATTTCATCTTTTCAAATGGCAGCACGTTATCCGTGACTTGAATATTGGCAATGGATGTTGTTTCCCACAAGGGTCTTTCGTTAACAAATTTATCCTCAACAACCCATTGCAAGAACGGTTCGGTAACAACACAAGCATCATCTCGCACGCCAAGCGCGTCAGAGACACGATTAATGTCTTGCGCGGTTGTGCGTGGCACAATGCGGTCGACCATAGTGCATGGAAATTGAATATTATCTTTAATCCATTGATACAGTTCTGCATCACGCGCTTGGGCAAATTGCAACACGACTTTCTCCAATACATGGCCATTTTCTGGGAGATTATCGCAAGTCATAGGTGTAAATGGGCGAATGCCATGTAGGCGTCGGTAGTTCAACCCTTCGACTAGAAAACCGATGGCCGATTGTGGGTGAGTTGGGTCTTCCAAGTCATGTTTGATAAATGGGTGTTCTAAATCCAAGTCACCAGTGGCCGGGTTATGGCAGTAACCTTTTTCTGTCACGGTAAGAGAGACAATTTTTATTGCAGGGTCGCGTAAATAGGCAAAGACTTTATCAATTTCTCGGCTGGTTAGAATAGTTTCGACTGCTCCAACAATGTGGAGGTCCAATTGATCGTTGTATCCCACTCCGACAGAATAAAGATTATCTTGTTGAGCCATACTGTCTTGTAACTCGGTGTTACCCCAAGAGACACCTACAATTTTCCAGTTTCCCCCTTTTTCTTTCATGTAGGTATCGGTAATTAAAGCTTGATGTGCGCGGTGAAAAGCGCCATAGCCAAGGTGAACAATCCCCACTTTGGCAGAAAGCTCAGATGGAAAAGGACGCTGTGCAGCATTCGCTTGAGAGAGAGAAGATAAAGATAATTTCATAATAAAATGCTCAATCATTGAAGGTGATGGTGCTGATTGTTGGCAGCATCGACATGAGTTTTTAGTGGGTACTTAAAATAAGTAAGTACCCACTTACAAAAATTACTGGGCTTGAATATCGTCAAGCATGCCGACTAGGCTTGGGTTTTCCTTACGGAATTTGTCATAAACCGGTTTTACCGCGGCTTGGAATTTACTGATGTCGCTTTGCACAAAGGTAATGTGGTTAGCGGTCAGTGCTTTTTTCGATTTCTCTACGTAATTGTTCCAGTTAGTTTCTTGCTGTTTAACGGTTTCTTTAGCGACTTCACGAATTACTTTACGTTGTTCATCGGTGAGGGAATCCCATACGCTTGTGGAGACAACAAGTACGTCTGGCACCATGGTGTGTTTATCGTATGAGTACACTTTTTCTACTTCGTAGTGGCGAGAAGAGTAATAAGAAGGGATGTTGTTTTCTGCGCCATCAACCACACCTTGCTGCATTGCTGAGTAGAGTTCACCGTAAGGCAGTGGCACGGGGGTTCCACCGAGTGCTTTGATAGTGTCAATAGAGACAGAAGAATTTTGTACGCGGATTTTTAGACCTTTTAGATCGTCAGGCGTACGAATGGGTTTTGATGTATAGAAACTACGTGAGCCTGCATCTAAAAAGGCAAGACCGAGGAACCCAGAGTCTTTTGATGAGGCGAGAATTTTTTCGCCAATGGGGCCATCAAGAACTTGGTGATACTGAGTGTCACTTTTATAAAGATAAGGAAGTGACAGCAATTTGTAGTCGGGCGCAAATGAGGTCAATGGTGCAGCACTGACTTTGGTAAAGGCAATCGTACCATTTTGTACCATTTGCAGTAGGCCTGTTTCATTACCTAGTGTGCCATTAGGGTAAACTTTAACGCGTAAATGAGCGCGTTGTTTCACTTGTTGAGCAAACCAAGCAAGTGACGCGTGTACTGGGTGCTCTGTAGGCAGTTCATGAGCTAATTTTAATGTGGCAGCTTGGACATTCACTGCCACTAGAGCAGAAGCTGCACAGGTAAGAATGAGTTGGTTCAGTCGTTTCATTGTAGGGTCCTGTTATTGTTGTTAATGTTGGTATCCGGCTAGGGTTGGTAACCATAGGGATAGTGAAGGGAATAAGGTAATTATCCCGAGAGTGATGATCATGATGGCAAACAGAGGTACCAGTTTAGGGACGACTTGGCCCAGTTTAGAGTTGGAGACACTACAGCCAACAAAGAGTGCTGTACCAACGGGTGGAGTACAGATACCAATACACAGGTTGAACACAAGGATAATGCCAAAGTGAATCGGGTCGATGCCAAGTTGGGTAGCTATTGGCAAAAAGATCGGGGTAAAAATCAGTACTGCTGGGGTCATATCCATAAAGGTGCCGACCACCAATAGAATGATATTCATGAGCAAAATCACCACAATCGGATTGGTGGAGGTTTGCATAACAAAATCGGAAATGAACGTTGGGATGTCGGCGTTAGCCATTGCCCATGACATGGCTGAAGAGGTGGCCACCATCAATAGGACGATAGAGGTCGTCACGACACTTTCGATTAACACAGGGAACATGTCTTTGAGTTTCAGTTCGCGATAGAACACGCCTAAAATTAAGGCATAAACCACAGCAATAGCAGATGCTTCGGTTGCGGTGAAAATCCCCGCTAATATCCCGCCCATAATAATGATGACTAAAGTAAGGCTTGGGATCGCATCCCAAACGACTTTACTCGTTTTTTCCGAAACCACGATTTTTTCTTGAGGGATGTGGTAGCGTTTACCGAGTAAAAAGATCCCTGTCATGATGCCAAGCCCCATCAAAATTCCAGGAATATAACCTGCGATAAAGAGGTACTGCACCGAAGTGCTACTCACTAACGCAAATAAGATCAGAATGTTAGAGGGTGGAATAAGCAGCCCTGATGGGCAAGATGCCACATTGACCGCGGTGGAGAAATCAATCGGGTATTTTTGTTTTTCTTGTAGTGGTTTCATGATGCCGCCTACCGCCGCTGCTGAAGCAGTAGCAGAGCCGGACAATGATCCAAACAACATGTTCGCAATGACGTTAACGTGAGCAAGAGAACCGGGCAATCTTCCGCCGAACAACATAGCGAAGTTGATTAAACGGCTAGCGAGCCCGCCGCGATTCATGAGGTTGCCTGCCACGATAAAAAAGGGCAATGCCAGTAGCCCAAAGTTATCTAACCCGTTAGCGAGTTTTTGGGATACGAGGAGCGTGGCTTTATCAATAGGGAAATCGATAAATACCGTGAGTAGAGCTGCGATACCGATAGAAAATGCTATTGGTACACCCACAAGTAGCAAAACCCCCAAAGTGCAGAACAGGACTACTACGGGCATCAGGTCATAAAAGGCATCTGGCATACTGAGTAGAAAGTGCTGAGAGAACAGCAAGTCAAGAAGCGTCATTATAATTGTCCCTCTAATGAGCTTGGGTTGGATTTTTGAGTGAGTTTTTGTAGTGCTTGGATGATGTCAATCAAGCCAAAGTAGCCGATAAGAACTCCGGCGATAGGCACCACTAAATAGACATAACCAATCAGTAAGTGATGGCCACCAATCACGATCCCCGGTGATATTTGACCATGTTTGAGGGTGCTGGAGACTAAATCTGACCCCCCGTAAATAAAGGCTATGGACGAGAAAGCGATAATGATGAGGTTAGTGACCACACTCAGTACGCATATACCGCGCTCAGATAATTTGGCTGCAAGAAGCTCTAAAGCCAGATGGCGTTTAATCACAAAAGTGTAGGCGCCACCAAGGATCCCAATCCAAATAAGTAGGTATCGTGATAGCTCATCAGTGAATCCCGATGGATCTTGCAATACAAAACGAGTGAAAACTTGCCAAACGACCGCGATGATCATGACGATCATAAAGAGGGTTAGCACCAGTTGTAACACGCGACTTATTAAATCGTTCATTGCTCGGATAAACATTTCTTCATCTCTTCGTGTAATCAAATTCAGTTGTTATCCTTTGACCTTACTCAGTACATCCAAGCAAACATGGGTATTTCACAAACGTCAAAGGCACGAATTAGGTTAATTTTATAATTGGTATACCTCGTGGTCTGTTAGATTATATTTGGTATAACATTAGAAATGAGCTAATGATCAAAAAATGAACCATTTAATGAAAAGGTGTTTTAAAATTTGACAAAGATAACAACTTAACAAATATATTGAGCTATAAGGGAGTGAAAATAACCTAATTATTCAATTTGTAATGGTGATCTCAGAAATAAACCGTAACGGATTTACTGTACCAATATGACATTTACCCAAATATTGGTATAACAAGTTAGGTTTTAATTATGGCCACTTTTCTATCTGAAGATTTCTTATTACATTCTGAGCTTGCTCGTCGTCTCTATCATGATGTGGCAGCTGATTTACCTATCATCGATTTTCACTGTCACTTGCCCCCACAGCAGGTGGCCGATAACTACCAGTTCACTAACTTGACCGACATCTGGTTACGAGGCGATCACTACAAATGGCGCGCGATGCGCAGTAATGGAGTAGATGAACGTTTTTGTACTGGTGATGCGACTGACAAAGAAAAATTTATGGCGTTTGCCGCAACTGTCCCTCACACCATTGGCAACCCTATTTACCACTGGAGTCATTTAGAGTTACGTCGTCCGTTTGGCTTAAGCAACATCATTGTTAACGAAGCCAGTGCAGAAAACATTTGGAATCAATGCAATGAAATGCTGGCAACCGAGGATTTTCGTGCTCGCCGGATCATGGAAAAAATGAATGTGGAAATGGTTGGCACCACAGATGACCCGATTGATAACTTAACCGCACATAAGCAGGTTGCTGACGATCCTTCTTTTGCGATCCAAATGCGTCCAAGTTGGCGCCCTGATAAAGCCTTTAATATTCATCTCGCCGGATTTGTTGATTACATTCATCGTTTAGAAGCCGTTGCCGATGTCTCGATTAGTCGTTTTAGCGATGTATGCCAAGCTCTAAAAAACCGATTGGACCATTTCCAAGCTCATGGCTGCTGTGTATCTGACCATGCGCTCGATACCGTGGTGTATGAAGAAGCAACCGAGCAAGAACTGGATGCGATTTTGAGCCAACGGCTTGGTGGTAATGAAATCACCCCGCATCAAGCGGCACAATTTAAAACCGCCGTATTGGTCTTTCTAGGGCGTGAATACGCGAAACGTGAATGGGTGCAGCAATACCACATTGGCGCGCTGCGTAATAATAATTCGCGGATGTTGACCTTACTTGGCCCCGACACTGGATTTGATTCCATTAATGATGATCTAGTAGCCGCGCCTTTAGCTAAGCTTCTGGATGCGTTGGACAAAGACGACGCATTACCTAAAACCATTCTTTACTGCTTGAACCCAAGAGATAACGAAGTGATTGGTACTATGTGTGGCAACTTCCAAGGTGGCGGTGTACCGGGGAAAATCCAGTTCGGTTCTGGCTGGTGGTTCAACGACCAGAAAGATGGCATGGTGCGCCAAATGACCCAACTGGCTCAATTGGGGTTACTCAGTCGCTTTGTCGGTATGTTGACTGATAGCCGTAGCTTTATGTCTTATACCCGTCATGAATATTTTCGCCGCATTTTGTGTCAGATGCTTGCATCTTGGGTTGAGCAAGGTGAAGCACCTAACGACTTCCCATTGTTAAGCCAGATGGTTCGCGGTATCTGTTATCAAAATGCCAAACACTATTTCGGCGTATAGCACGCTTTGATCAAACCATTGCCCAAAGCGAGTGTAGGCGTTTTGGGCAAGGCTCTCTTCTATCCTTTAAATCCAAGGAGACGGCGGTGAATCGCTTGATGCAAATCCACCCTGAAGACAATGTCTTGGTCACTCTCAGTCCGCTTCAGGCCGGAGAAGTAGTGACTTTTTCACAATACTCTTTTCATATTACTGAAGACATTCCGCAAGCGCATAAAGTGGCTCTTAACCCATTGAGTGTTGGGGATATTATATATAAATATGGTGCACCGATAGGCCATGTTATCGAACCGATAGCTGCGGGTGGGCATGTAGATCACCACAATATTAAGACCAATCTCAGTAGCACCAGCGATTATGAGTATCAGCCGCATTTTCCCCCGCTAGGTGCGGTGATGGCGAATCGAGAAGTACAACTTTATCGCCGTTCTAATGGTGAGGTTGGTATACGAAACGAACTTTGGATCATTCCGACCGTTGGTTGTGTTAATGCTATTGCTAATAAGATGAAACGGGATATTGAAAGGGAGCTGCCAAAAGGAGCGATTGATGGTGTACATGTGTTTACCCATCAATTTGGCTGTTCACAACTGGGCGAGGATCACATCAATACCCGCACGTTGTTACAGAACTTGGTTAAGCATCCAAATGCGGGAGGGGTTTTGGTCGTCGGGCTTGGGTGTGAGAATAATCAGATTTCCGTATTTGAAGAGACGCTGGGTGAACTAGACAAGAGCCGAGTTAAGTTTATGGTGTGTCAACACCACGATGATGAGGTGGAATATGGTGTGCAATTACTGCGTGATATTGTCAGTGAAATGCAACAAGATAAGCGCCAACCTGGCTGGTTAAGTGAGGTTCGATTTGGCCTTGAGTGTGGAGGATCTGATGGTTTTTCTGGAATTACGGCTAATCCGTTATTAGGGCGTTTTTCTGATTATGTGATTGCCCATGATGGCACCTCAGTTCTGACCGAAGTGCCAGAAATGTTTGGCGCAGAACATCTTTTGATGCAACGTTGTCAAGATGAAGACACCTTTGCTAAAACCGTCACTATGATTAACGACTTCAAACGTTACTTCATTGACCACAACCAGCCAATTTACGAAAACCCTTCACCAGGCAATAAGGCGGGAGGCATCTCGACCTTAGAGGAAAAATCACTAGGATGTACACAAAAAGCGGGCCAAAGCCCGGTGATGAATGTATTGCGTTATGGTGAACGCTTAACTAAACCCGGTTTAAGTTTGTTAAGTGCGCCTGGAAACGATGCCATTGCCACTTCAGCCCTCGCCAGTGCCGGTTGCCATATTGTGCTGTTTTCTACTGGACGAGGCACACCTTATGGTGGGCCAGTTCCCACGATGAAAATTGCGACTAATACTGGGCTAGCACAACGAAAACCCCACTGGATCGATTTTAATGCGGGGCTGATTGCCGCAGGAGAGCCTTTGGAGTCGATATTGACTACGTTTATTGACCGAGTTGTCGAGGTGGTGAATGGTGAGTCTACGTGCAATGAACAGAATGATTTCCGTGAGATTGCGGTATTTAAAAGTGGTGTGACGTTATAGCTTACGAGAGCTAAGCAAGAAGGTAGTATGAACAAGAGGCTCGTTTTTGCGAGCCTTTCTATTGTGTTTGTTGATACTTTGAATGGAGGATCCATTCATTGATGAAGGTTAGGAAAATTGCACTTGTGGGCTTTCGGCAAACAGAAAACGGTCGTAGTCGTCGCTCGAAGCGTCAAATAGCATTTGTTTGGTGTTTTCTATATGTTGCCAAACCGCTTGTTTTGCTGCATTACCATCGCGTTTTATCAGCGCTTCAACAATGGCTTCATGGTCTTGATACCAACTGCGAATTTGGTCGTCTTTGATGTGCTCGTGCAGTTTTTTCCAGTAAGGGTTATCTTCGCGGTGACGACAGAGCATTTCGGCGACATCTACGATGGCAGAGTTTTGTGTACAGCGGGCTAATTGGATGTGAAACTCACTGTCCCAGTATGAGTCTCGACTGTGATCATCGTGTTTGGCTTGCTCTTGAATTTTCATTAACGCAACGAGATCTTGTTTTGACGCCTGTAATGCGGCAAATTCGGCGATGTTACTTTCGAAAAGTTGCCTTGCTTGTAGGAGTTCAAACGGCCCATAGTTACGAATGTCGATGGCATCAGGGGTGTCCCTAAGCTCTGATTCAGCATGATTGCCTTCACTACTGATAACGCGTATACCAGAGCCTTTACGCACCTCTATAAAGCCTTCTACCTCAAGCATGATCATTGCTTCGCGTACCACGGTCCGACTAACGTCGAGCTGTTCTGCTAAGATGCGTTCTGCTGGCAGCATGTCATTGACTTTATAGCGTCCTGCGCGGATCTCTTGTTTAAAACGTGTCGCAATGCGTTGATAAAGTTTTACCGTCGATTCCATAGGTATTGCACCAAATCTGTTATACCAATGGTTTTCATATTAAAACGAATTACGGTGAGGTAAAGAAGAAATTTGAGAAAGTGGTGGAGTATTCGCAAAGAGATGAAAAAAACAGCAACAAACTCAATGAGTTTGGCTGCTGGTATGGGAATGTCGTTCTGTTTAAAAAGGGCTATCTATGTTCAAAGCGTTGCAAATTTCGATGACCGCCAAAGAGAGGCTTGACTTTATCATTTGCTGACGGCGTTGAAGTTGTAATTGATAAAACTCAACATCCATTTCCACATCACTTTCAATCAGCTCAAAAGTGGGCAAGCCCAGCTTTTGAATCGAATAGAATGATTGAATGACATTCATTACTTTGGTGTCTGTGAATTCATGCTCAGAGCCATCGGCATTCAACGAGTTTTTCAATTTTATAATTTTTTCAATATCTTGAAAGACCTTATCTGACACTACGCCTAAGCCAAATAACAGCTTTAAGCGAACTTGAATATCGCCAAGTGGGCCGGAGTCATGCAGGAGCGGGCCAACTACTGATTGAACAGCAAAGTTATCTTTAAGGAAAATACGCTCCATGAGTGCGTCTACAGATTGTGTCAACACATCGACAGCAGTTATAAAAAAGCCCCTGACTGACGGTGCAAGATTCAGTTTTTCAAGAATTTCTGATTCGTTAATTTGTTCTACCATTTACGGATCTAGTTATCGTTATATTAGAGAGGGCACTACGTGCCCCCTTAAGCCATGCTAATTAAAGCTGATTGTATTTTGTTTCAATCGTTTTTACTTCTGGGCTGTTGACGTCCAGCCCTGTGTATTTTGCAAGTGTTTTAGCAACGCCTACCGATTGAATAGATTCTTGCAATTCAACGGCTTGTGGATCGCCTACATTGGTATATTTTAATGCCGCTGCAATACCAGAAAGTAATGTATCATTTTCAGTACCATACTCAATAGTACCTAATAATGGTTTGATGAGTCGGTCATTTACCCCCAATTTACGTAACGGTTGACGGCCAACGCGGTCAACTTCATCAATTAAATATGGGTTAGCAAAGCGGCCTAATATTTTTTCGATGTAGGCAGCATGTGCATTACGGTCAAATTGATAACGACGAATAAGAACTTCGCCACTTTCTTGCATTGTTTGCTTAACTTGTGCACGAATAGTATCATTTTCAATAGCTTCACGGATAGTTCTAAATCCGTTTAAGCAGCCGAGATAAGCGGTAACACAGTGACCCGTATTGAGAGTAAATAATTTGCGCTCTACAAAGGCCATTAAGTTATCGGTTTTTTCCATTCCTGCAATGTCAGGTATCTCGCCTTTAAATTGAGTTTGGTCGACAATCCATTCGCTAAAACTTTCTACAGTCACATCAAGAATATTATCAGATGGCTCCGCTGGTGGGACAATGCGATCGACTGCAGAATCAACAAAACCAACGAGTTCATTAGATTTTTGTTGAGCTGATGAATCTAAGTATTTGAGTACTTCTTCTTTTAGATGAGAAGTACCGCGTACCATATTTTCACAAGCGATGATATTTAAAAATTGAGTATTTCCATTAGCAAAACGTGTTTCTAAACCTTTTGCGATGGTTTTAGCAATAATATCTAAAACGTTTGGACCAACGGCGGTCGTAATAAGATCCGTGCGGGCAATCTCAGCGATAATATCGTCACCAATTGAGCTAATCGCCGTCACATTCGTTACAGTTTGAATATCACAGCTTTCGCCAACCACTTTTACTTGATATTGGTTATCTTCACGCAGTTTATTCACTACTTCTTCGTTTACATCGGCAAAAGTGACGTGAATGCCTGCATCCGCCAGCAATTTACCAATAAAGCCGCGACCGATATTACCTGCACCAAAATGAATTGCATTACTCATAACTACTACCTACCTAAAATTTTAATAAAATCTGGGTGGGGTCAGTCATGGGGGGAGACTGACCCTAGAAATAACGACTCAGGAGAGCGAAGAAATTAAGCGGCTTGGCTGCCGGCTAAGATCGCTAGCACTTCGTTGACATTGGTAGTTGAAGTCAGTTTACGCACTGCTTCATCGTCATCGAGGGCATTAGTGATCATGGTAATGACTTGAATGTGTTCATCATTCTTCGCCGCGATACCGATCACGAGTTTGGCAACGTCATCTTCGTCTTCAGTAAATTGCACGCCCGCCGGATATTGGCAGATAACAATGCCTGTTTGGATAACGCTTTCTTTCGCTTCAATGGTGCCGTGTGGTACGGCTATCGATTCACCTAGGTAAGTTGAAACCATTTTTTCACGTTCGAACATGGCATCAACATAGGAGGGTAGGACGTAACCCAGTTCGACCAGTTTGTTGCCTGCAAAGCGGATGGCTTCTTCTTTGGATTCAGCCGATAGCCCGAGGAACACGTTCTTGTTTTCGATTTGGAATACAGGTGCTTGTTGAACATTAGCGGGAGCCGTATGCGGTGCAGTAGTAGAATCGTTATTCTTTGTTAACTCATTTACTAGGTTGTTATACAACGCGCCATCTAAGAAGTTGGTTAATGAAATATGCAGAGCTTGCGGTGCGTGGTTACGAGCTCGTGCCGTTAAGTCTTTGTGTGTAATAACGATATCAACATCGTTAGGTAAGTTATTAATAGCAAGGTTCGTCACGCTAATATCTAAGTTAGCTTCTTGTACCTTCTTACGCAGCATACTTGCGCCCATAGCACTAGAGCCCATGCCCGCATCACATGCAACGATGATTTTGCTTACTTTTCCAAGCTCTGCAAGGCTTTGTGCTGCAGGTGCAGTTTGGCCTTTTGAAGACGCTTTCATGTCCTTCATTTGTGAACTGGCTTTTTCTAGTTCATCTTCTTCAGACGTCTGCTTTGATGTCTTCATGAGAATAGACGCCACCACGAATGACACGATTGTTGCAGCGACAACTGAAGAGAGCACTCCGACAACAGAGGCTTTTGGCGTCATCAGTAATACAGCAAAGATAGAGCCTGGAGAAGCAGGAGAGACCAGCCCTGCATGGAACATAGTTAGCGTAAATACACCGGTAATACCACCAGCCATTGCTGCAAGAATCAGGCGTGGGTTCATCAGAATATATGGGAAGTAGATTTCGTGGATACCACCAAAGAAATGGATGATGGATGCGCCACCAGCTGTTTGACGAGCCGTACCTTTACCAAACACCATGTAAGCCAACAAAATGCCTAGACCAGGACCTGGGTTTGCTTCAATCAAGAAGAAGATAGATTCACCCACCTCTTTCGATTGTTGAATACCAAGTGGAGTGAAGATACCGTGGTTAATGGCGTTGTTTAGGAACAACACTTTCGCAGGTTCAACGAAGATCGAAGTCAAAGGCAGTAAGTTAGCACTTACTAGGAAATCAACGCCTGATGCCAATGCCGTTGAAAGGGTTTTTACAAATGGTCCAATCAACATAAAGGCGATTAGGGCACAAATCATGCCAATGATGCCGGCTGAGAAGTTGTTAACCAACATTTCAAAACCGCTTTTGATTTTACCATCAACGCGTTTATCAAATGACTTAATTGCCCAGCCACCGAAAGGTCCGACAATCATTGCGCCCAAAAACATAGGGATGTCTGAACCGACGATCACACCCATTGTAGTGATAGCACCCACAACAGCACCACGTTCACCACCTATGAGTTTACCACCAGTGTATCCAATCAAAAGAGGTAACAAATAGGTGATCATTGGACCAACAAGAGCGGCTAGTTTTTCATTTGGTATCCAACCTGTTGGAATAAAAAGCGCAGTGATAATACCCCACGCGATAAAGGCGCCGATGTTCGGCATGACCATGTTTGATAAGAAGCGGCCAAAATTCTGTATCTTGACCTTAGCATCTGGTGATATCATAAGATTTCCCCGTTCGATATTCCGATGAATAATTGTTGTTGTAACGGTCCTGAGAAAACCGTTGATTGCTTAGTACCCAGTCAATTTACCACATCATTTAGACATTGGATCTCGAACGGGTATTTTGTGATCCTCATCATTATTTCCCAGCCTTATAGTAATTTGTTCGTGATCTCTATCATTATTATCGTATGTAGTTTTTATACAAATTAGTTATTTATTTTCTTGCAAACACTTTGTAATGATTGATGTCACAATTTAAATAAATTACACCAATAAAATTTAGTGATTTAAATCACATTATTATCGTGTAGATTTTAATGAAAATTTATATAAGTGATCACTATCACTAGAGATGAAAAATTTTAGTAAACAAAATAATTAAGCAATTACTCTAATTCGATATTTGTAATTTTGATACGAAACTGCAAGAAAATATGTCTCAATAACTCTTCGGTATTACTCTTTTTTTTGGACATACAGTTTCACATAATACCAATTGATGAATTGCTTAATTTAAATTTTGATAACTGTGACAAGATCACAGTAAAAAGTTTTGTTGTTGACAGAACCCTGATAAAATTCTGACAAAGTTGCAAATAAATGCTGATGTATAGATGAAAGAAAACCTTGTGATATCGGTTTCATCCATAAGCGGAACTCGGCATTTTCAGCTTGGAAAATGGTATCGACATTGTTTGAAAGGTTTTGGGTATCTTGCGTTAGTAGGAGTACTGACCGCGGGGAGTGTTATTTACTACCTCGTTAATGAAGTCGACTTTGCCAAGCTGAAACAAAGAGAGTTGGAAAACCGATCTATGTCTCTCAATGAGGAAGTATCTTCATTGCAAGAGCTTCGAGATTCTTTGCAAAGTGATTTGTTGGAACGAGAAGAGAAAATGCAAACGGTATCTGACCGCCTAGGGGATCTAGAGAAGGTTCTTGGGGTTGAGGATGATGCGAATGAAAAAATCGAGTCTCGCCTCGATACCGCGGCCATAACCTCATCGGTTAGGGTTGTGATGCTAAATCAAATTCCGAATGGTAAGCCCGTTAAAGAAGGGCGAATTTCTTCCGGATATGGTAAGCGCGTTCACCCTGTAACAGGAAAAGTGAAGTTTCACCGGGGACAGGATTTTGCGGTTAATGTGGGCACGGCGATTTATGCTCCTGCAGATGGTGTTGTTGAAGTGACTCGTCCTAGTAATCAAGGTTCGGGAAACTATTTGCGTTTACAGCATTCGTTTGGCTTTACCAGTTCATATTCACATATGAGCAAGTTTAAAGTTCGCATGGGCGATTTCGTCCAGAAAGGAGACTTAATTGGGTATTCTGGAAATACTGGTCTTACATCTGGTCCCCATTTGCATTATGAAATCCGCTTTGTCGGGCGATCATTGGATCCTAAACCATTCGTTGACTGGGGTCTGAATGATTTTGATACAATTTTTACTAAGATAAGAGGTGTCCGATGGGAATCTTTAGTAAGCAAAGTCGAGCAACGAGTCAGCGCTCAGTTACAACTCTCATCGCAGAAGGCTGTTCAATTAGTGGACAATTCAAAGTAGAGAATAACATGCAGGTTGACGGTGATATTGATGGTCAGGTGCATGTGGATAAAACTCTAGTGATAAGTGAAAGTGGCACTGCCAATGGTGAGCTGTATGCTGAGCACATCATTGTTAATGGGTCGTTTGAAGGCACATGTTACGCCGCTAAGATTGAAATCCTAAGTAAAGGGCGTGTTAATGGCACTATTTACAGTGATGATTTGAGTATCGAGCAGGGGGGGCGGTTTAACGGGATTACTTACCCGGCGCCAGAACAGCAAGTAGTCGATTTTAAAGACGTGAAAGAAAGTGCTGAAAAGAAAACGCCACCTGTTGAAAAGAAAGCGGCTTCCACAGAAAATTAACTTGTTATGAAGCAGAGAAAAGGGTCGTTGTTACGACCCTTTTTGCATTTATACCCAAATGACCTCAAGATACTGTTTTAGTAACCTTGCATATTCACTGACTCAAGCTCAGTGAAGTATTTAACCGTTTTAACTTTCAATTCTTGTGTGGCTGGTTCATCACAAACAATAACGGCTTTAGGATGAAGCTGTAACGCAGATACGGTCCACAAGTGGTTTACTGCCCCCTCTACAGCAGCTTGTAGCGCAAGCGCTTTGTTGTGGCCGATGACAAGCGTTAATACCTCTTCTGCATCTAGCAAGGTTCCCACACCGATAGTCAACGCGTATTTAGGCACCTGACAAACATCACCACCAAAGAAACGCGAATTAGCAATACGAGTGTCTTCTGTTAGCGTTTTAATTCGAGTGCGAGAGGCCAATGAAGAAGCTGGTTCATTAAATGCGATATGACCATCGGTACCGACACCTCCCATAAAGAGATGAATTTTGCCGTACGATTTTATCTTTGCTTCGTAGCGAGCGCACTCTTGATCGTGATTATCCGTATTGCCATTAAGCAAATTAATATTTTGCTCTTGAATGTCAACGAGATCAAAAAAGTGTTGATACATAAAAGAACGATATGACTCAGGATGTTCTGCTGGTAGGCCAACGTATTCATCCATGTTGAATGTCACAACGTGTTTAAAACTCACTTTACCATCGTTGAAACGCTCTACTAAGGCTTTGTAGGTAGTAAGCGGAGTGCCACCAGTGGGTAAGCCTAGTACAAATGGTCGGTCTGCTGTTGGTTTGAATGCATTGATTCGTTTCACAATGTGGTCTGCAGCCCATTGCCCAACTTGCTCTGCTGTTTTTAAAGGAATCAGTCTCATGGAAATCACCACTAGGTCATGTTCAATATTTCATTAATTCGCATTATAAAATAAGTGATTTTTATTAGCCAGTTTTTATCCAATATTGTGTGGGTTAAATTGATTGTTTTAGTTTTTTTGCTGAAAACCCTATCGTTTTACTAGCTATTAATTTTTTTTAAGAAAAAAGTAATTTTGACCTGTTACGCGTTCTTAATACAGGCTTGTTACATACTTATAGCAACCAATCTGAGGTGATGATTGAACGGTATCATTAAGTTTAGCAAGTGTTAGGTCAGCGAGAGATTCCGACGATTGTCTAACACTTAACATGAATCCATTCGACACCCATTGGACTATGACTAGAGGAGCATCGGTTATGAAAAATGAATTGGACTCCAGCAAAGTGCTGCACGCGTATGAAAATGTCATGCTGCATGGTGAGCCAACAGAAAATGGCAAGATGTATCAAGGTATTGAAGCGTATTCAGATTACGATGGTTATAACGTTTATATGCGTGGTAACGGTGTTGAGCTGCGTATGGGGTTTCACAATATTTACCATTTAGATTATGACCAAGAACATCTAAAAGAGAGTTTCTTGAAAAAACTAGAGAATCTGGCGAAGTAGTCCGCGGCTAATAATGTGACGCAAAATAAAGCCCCGCCTGAGGTATCTTGCTGTGGGGCTTTAGGAGAAAGATAGATTTTGTGGTTAGAAGAATCACCTTCTTCTATTGCGTAATAAGAACAAAGCGTACTGTACCCAAATGACTTCAAGACGCAGAATTCAGATCTTGATCAAAGAGCACTGGTCATTGGCACCTGCGCAAATGGGCATTCACTAAGGGAATGCCCATCACTTAATGCGAGCATTAATCTTCTTCGGTTAGAGTAGGCTCGTCTTCAGAGTAGTCTTCTGATGCATCAGGACGACTGCGTCCATTAAGAGTGTGAAAGCGCTTACGGCCGCGAGCTAGGCGAACGTATTTCATCCACACTTTTTCGATTTTAGTTTCTGCTAAATCTGGATTGCTAACCACTTGCATAAAGTGTTGCTCTTCTGAGTTTGTTGGTGCGAGTACACCAGACTCTAGACCAACTAGCGTCTCCCCATAAAGCATTAGGATATTTTCTTCTGCTAAGGTAAAGTCACCAGATTTCGCAAACCCGCGTGGGAATTTTTTATTATCGTAAAAACGTTTTTTTCCTTGACGAAATTCAGTCTCAGACATGTCGACCTCGTGTAAGTAGGTGCTACCACCGTGTAGCCATTGATTACGGCGAAAGTTAGGCGTAAATTTATCAAAAGAAAAACAAAACTTTTTTATCGTGACAATTAACATTAGCTATTAATATTTAAGGGTAATTTTTGAGGGTTCACTATGGACGTAAAAGTATTTCGTACGTTTCTTGAGTTGGCCAAAGTCCGACATTTTGGGCGTGCGGCTGAGAATCTTTATCTTACCCAAGCAGCGGTAAGCGCACGGATTAAACAGTTAGAAAGTTATTTTGATGCACAGCTGTTCACCCGTGATCGAAATAACATCAAATTAACTTCTGCTGGTGAGCGTCTGATCAACTATGCAGAGATCATGGTGGCGACATTACAGCAAGCAAAATACGATCTCTCTTTGGAAGGCGGTAAAGCGCTTCAGTTAACGTTAGGAGGTACGCCTAATATCTGGGATGCCTACTTACAAAACTGTTTGAGTGTGGTCACTGATGCATTTGATGGCTACGGGTTTATGGCTGAAGTGATGGGGCGTGAGCAATTGAACCGTCAGTTGCTAGAAAGAACTCTAGACATGGCGTTTGCATTTGATCCAATTAAAGCCGAAGAGTTGCAATGTAAAAAAGTCGCGGATACTGTCTTGGTGTTGGTGTCCACTCACCCCGACACGATTGATACGGTGTTTGAACGCCGTTATGTGTACGTTGATTGGGGAGCTCGCTTTGCTTCGGAGCATGGTGAACGACACCCCAAGGCGCCAGCCCCATTTCTGCGCACTTCAACGGCGCGTATAGCGCTTGATTTTATCTTGGAGAAGGGTGGTAGTGCCTACCTTCCTGCTTCTGTTGTTGAGCCGTTTATAAAGGCTAATCAGCTCTATCGAGTGGAAGGGGTAGAAGATTGGTATCGGCCTGTGTATCTTAGTTACCGCAAGAACAGCTCATCGATTAATGCCATCACTCAGGTAGAAGATTTAGTGAAACATATCGATCCATTAACTGGTTATAGTTTAACGCGTGCCGGTGAGGCGATGTGATAAAGCATCGTTTTGTGTCTGATAATACTGTTTTAAAAACGAAAAGGGCGAAGTGTTAACTTCGCCCTTTTTGCGTCTATACCCAAGTAACCTCAAGATGCTGTTTCAGCGAGAATGTATTCGCTCATAGGCAAGGCACCGATTTGAATACCTAGTTATTCTACGTAGAAAATCGGTAACGCAGCATAGGAGCGAATACAACTCGCCCTTTGGGAGCTCATCAACAAGCCCATTTCTGCGCCCAATGACGTTGAAAGGGAATAACCATTCCTGCCGTCATTGAGCTTGAGCTGTGCTCGTTGATGAAGCTCTGAAGTCTGCATCTTGAGGTCATTTGGGTATATTGGTATTTTGAATTATTTCAATTTTTCCAGTAGAAAGTTGTCGATTGCTACTTTACCTTGACCTGAGAACAGTAGTGACAAGCTTGCAGCAAACAGAGCTAGACCATACTCATAGCCGCCATTACTTAGGAAAAGACCATGGGAAATGTGAACACTAAAAATAGCGACTAGCATCGTAAATGCAGTGACTGCCGCAGCTGGACGAGTTAATAGACCAACGAGAAGTAGCAGACCACCGAAGAATTCGCCGCTACCAGCAAGAGCTGCCATTAAGACTCCTGGGTGAATACCGATAGAATCCATCCATTGACCAGTACCTTGTAGGCCATAACCACCGTTCCAGCCGAACAATTTTTGGCTACCATGCGCCATATAAATGATGCCGACAGGGATGCGTAGTGCTAGTGGTGCGAGACCCGCATTAGAAGTTAACAGTTTTTTCAAAAATTCGCCCATGATGGAGTTCCTTAAATTTGGTTCATCAGTGTTATCACTAAGTTGCTGTTAGTCTATGTGACATTCATCATGTTGATAATCCTATCTGGCTGATATTCATGTTCGAAAATATTGAACTTGTTTTATGGAACTTTCTCGTGCATACCTAATTGATCTGCACATTGAGTGCCGAAAATGGCGAGTATGGAGTGTTGAATCGCGTACTATGCCCAATTGTATCTTAATTTTCAGAAATTCAGAGCTTCATTAACGAGCCCTGGTTAAGCTCAATAACGGAAGGTATGGTAAGGATGAGGACTCACGATGCAGAGTATTCAAAACATAGATAAAGAGGCGTTTCGCCAAGCGCGATTAAGTCGAGATTCTCGCTTTGATGGAATCTTCTTTATCGCGGTCAAAACGACACATATTTTTTGTCGACCGATCTGTCCGGCTAATTTGCCGAAAGAAGAAAATGTTGATTATTTCCTTACTGCTGCGCAAGCGATAGAAGCAGGATATCGACCTTGCTTACGTTGTCATCCAGACAGTGCACCTAAGTCTTATCGTTGGATGGGGACTGCGACCACGTTTGAACGGGCTGTGAAAGCCATTGAACAGGGCATATTAACGACTCATTCTGTGGTTGAATTAGCCGAAAAGCTGGGTATTAGTGAGCGTTATTTACGTCAGCTATTTGATCAATATTTAGGTATGTCTCCTAAACGCTACGCCCTTTATCAGCAATTATTATTGGCTAAACAGTTACTGCATCGCAGTGCGATGAACGTTGTCGATATTGCGTTTGCCTGTGGATTTAATAGTTTGCGTCGTTTTAATGATGCATTTTCCAAACATTTTATGATGGCGCCTACCCAACTAAGACGACAACACAGTAGTACGACAAGTGAATATACCATCTTATTGCCGTATAAGGGCAAATTAGCCTGGACGCATATGCGAGATTTCTATGCGCTTAGAGCGATTGATGGCATTGAAGAGGTGACGGAAACTGCCTATTCACGCCATTTGCTCCATAAAGGCCAACAGATAAAGTTTTGTATATCTCCTTCAGAAAATTCGAATATGAAATTGACCTTTGAGTTAGAAGATATACGCCAACTTCGTTACCTAATTAGCCAAGTTCGCCGCCAATTTGATTTAGATGCGGATACCGATGTGATTGAACAACATTTAGAGCAGTGTCAGCCTGGGTTGGTCAAGCTTTCAGGAATACGATTACCCGGAGTTTGGAACACGTGGGAGGCTGGCGTACGCGCTATATTAGGGCAGCAGGTCACGATTAAGGGCGCAATCGGCCAACTTAATTTATTGGTTCAAACTTGCTATGAAGGTCAACCTAAGCCATGGTATTTTCCAACGCCGGAACAAATTGTTGCTTTGGATTTGAGTTTTTTGCGCATGCCTAATTCGCGAAAAGAAACCCTCAAACGTTTCGCGCAATTTATGGTGGAGCATGCTGATGCGCCTGTAACACAATGGCTGGATGTTAAGGGAATTGGTCCGTGGACAGTGCAATATGCCCAGTTACGAGGTGATGGGCAGGTCGATTGTTTTCTTGAAGGTGATTTGATTGTGAAAAAGGCCATGCATCAATTGCCAAATGTTACCGCAAAGTCTGTATCTCCATGGGGGAGTTACGCAACATTTCACTGCTGGAATTGGTTATCATGAGATACTTTGGTCAATATGAAAGCCCGCTCGGTCTCATTACTATTCAATGTGACGAGCAGGGAATTACTGGGATTTGGTTTGAAACCCATACGACTCGCCCCGAAGATTTAGGTACGCAAGAGCAAGATTTTCCTTTATTGCAGCAGGCAAAGGGCCAATTAGAGCAATATTTTGCAAGGCAACGCCATGCGTTTACTGTCCCGTTAAGTTTGTATGGTACGGTATTTCAGCGCCAAGTGTGGCGAGCACTAATGAGCATTCCTTTCGGTGAAACTCGCTCTTATCAAGACCTGGCGGAGCAGATCGGTAATCCTAAAGCGGTGCGCGCCGTAGGTTCGGCTAATGGGCGTAACCCGATCTCAGTGTTGATCCCTTGTCACCGTGTGGTGGGGAAAAATGGGCAGCTATCCGGTTATGCTGGTGGTGTGGAACGCAAACAAGCGTTGTTGGAGTTAGAAGGGGTATTACCTCTGAGTAAATAGATAGGACGATAGTATGCCGTTTACTTTTGTTCGTCTCACCACGAAGAAAAAAGAGTCCAAATATGGACTCTTTTGTCAGTTTAGTTTTATCTATTCCCAGACACGTTTAGCTACTTCGCGTACCAAGGCAATTTTCGCCCATTGTTGTTCTTCGGTTAGATTGTTACCTTCTTCAGTAGAAGCAAAACCACACTGAGTGCTGAGGTACAAGTTTTCTAGCGGCACAAATCGACTAGCTTCTTTGATGCGAGCAATCACATCATCAGCGTTTTCGAGTTCACCTACTTTTGAGGAGACGAGACCTAACACTACTTTCTTACCTGGTGCAACTTGCGCTAGTGGAGAGAAATCACCAGCACGATCCGTGTCGAATTCAAGATAGAACGCATCAATGTTTTCTTTGGCAAACAGTACATGTGCGATTGGGCCATAACCACCACTTGCCGCCCAAGTTGAGCGATAGTTACCACGACAAACGTGAGTTGCGGTAACGAGATCTTCAGGTGTCCCATCCAGAGCGAGGTTATTCACTTCTAATAGTTTATTGAGCAGTGATTCTAGGCCATTCTCAGCGACAACGCCGTGGTCATGACCACAGCCACAAGAAGCGTGCTGGGCAACTTCGGCTTGTGCTGCTGATTGTTGAACTTTCGGGTCGGTTAACATGCCCCAAGTACAATCATCAAATTGTAAGTTACGACAGCCTGCAGCGTATACTTCTGCAATGACAGTGCGGTATGCGGCTGCAATATCTTTGATAAGTTCTTTTACATCAGGGTAAACCGCTTGGGTTTGTTCGCGGTTGCCTTCTCGCTCTAATTCTTTCAAAAACTGCGCCGGCGCAGGAATGGTTAAACGAGGTACAATTCCTTCTTCAGCAAATTGATTTAGGAATTTGAAGTGCTCAATAAATGGATGGTTTTCACCACTGATTTTACCTGTTAATTGCACGCTTTCTGCACGAGTTTTCATTGCAGAGAAATTGTAACCACTATCGATGGCTTTCTTTTCTACGCCGTTGAGCCCCCACATGAAATCCAGATGCCACCAGCTACGACGAAATTCACCGTCGGTAATAACACTTAATCCCGCTTCTTTTTGACGTTGAACCAATTCAGTGATGGCTTTGTCTTCGATAGCGGTTAGCTCTTGTTGAGACAGATTGCCTTGAGCAAAGTCTTTACGAGCGGTATGAAGATAGTCGGGACGTAAATAGCTGCCAACGACATCAGCGCGAAATGGAGGTTTGATTGACATAGGGGGCGCCTCTAAACAGAAAGAAATTAGATTTAAATTAGAGGGTTAAGCTTAAAAATAGAAGTGATAGATTTGCATGAAGAGTATGAGAAAAATTCATGTTAGTAAAAAGCACTTTACTGAGTAATCAGTAAAGTGCTTGTTATTAATTAGCTCCTGATAACCTCAAAACGCTTAATGCAGACTCGTTTAACCCCCATCCATAGGGCTGCTCTTTGCCATCCTTGGCAAAGGGGGTTGCTTATTAGTATCTGCCTAATGCGTACAACTGGAGCATAATTAGCAACCGTTATTTAGAACAAAGAACTGTTAATAAATAGATGAGCAAGGATGCTTGCTGCGTATCCACATAAAATAACCGGTGTCCATTTTAAATGACTACCAAAGGTATATTGGCCTTTGGTGGCCCCCATGAGAGCCACGCCTGCTGCGGAACCAATGGAAAGTAAACTCCCCCCAACCCCGGCCGTCAGCGTTACCAACAACCAGTTACCATGAGACATAATGGGCTCCATGGTGAGTACCGCATACATCACCGGAATGTTATCTACAATAGAAGAGAGAACACCGATGGTTATATTCGCGACGATGGGGTTCCATTGGGTATACATGATTTCTGAAGCCATTGATAGATAACCAAGCAAGCTTAAACCACCGACACACATCACCACGCCATAGAAAAATAGTAGGGTATCCCACTCGGCACGAGCTATACGCTGAAAAACATCAAACGGTACTATCGAGCCCATTTTTTGGAGCATTTCTTCATCATGTTCTAACTCAGCTTTGGCTTTGCGTTTTTCAACGGCGCGGTCGAAAGTGGTTCTTAGGTAGAAACCGTAGAACTGCAAATAAGCAAGACCCAGCATCATGCCAATGACAGGCGGAAAGTCGAATAATGAGTGGAAAACCACCGAGGTAATAATAGTGAAAACAAATAGCCCAACGATAATTAAACCACCGCGTTTGACTTCAGTTGCCATTTTCACACTGGCTGGCTTTTCTTTTGGCAAAAATACCGACATGATCAAAGCGGGAACTAAGTAGTTAACCGCGGATGGTACGAAGAGATCGAAAAACTGACTAAATTCAACATTGCCAGCTTGCCATACCATCAAGGTAGTGATGTCCCCAAATGGGCTGAAGGCGCCGCCAGCATTGGCTGCGACAACTATATTTATACAGGACAAGTTGACAAAGCGTTTATTATCTCCACCGAGTTTCATAACAACGGTACACATTAATAAAGCGGTTGTTAAATTGTCGGCTATTGGGGATATAAAAAAGGCTAGAAAGCCTGTTACCCAAAATAACATGCGGAAATTGAAACCCTTTTTCAACATCCACGATTGAAGTCCATCAAATACGCCGCGTTCATCCATTGCATTTATATACGTCATAGCGACAAGCAAGAATAAGAGTAATTCTGCGTATTCTAACAAGTTGTGTTCAATAGCATGTTCTACAAGCTCTGACTGGCCGTATTGTTGGTAAACCCAGCCGATTAGAGCCCAAATTAAACCAGCCGCAAGTAGGACAGGTTTGGATTTATGAAGTTTGAGATATTCCTCTAACATGACCGCAGCATAAGCAATCACAAAAATAGCGATAGCAGTGTAGCCAATTAAAGAGTGTGTCAGTGAAGGTACGGAATCAGAATTAGTAGAGGCGAGACTGACAGTGGGTATTAAATATAGGAGAAAAACTACCACTCCATATAGTGTTCGCTTCATTGCTTTTAGCTCCAGTGAAATTTAAATACACTGAAATACTAAGGACTCTTTGCTTGAGCGATTGTGAACTAAATCAATTTAGTTTGATTTTTAGGCACCATAACCATGAATTTAGTTGAATAATAAAAAACATCCTTGCCATTAGTGACAAGGATGTTTTTTGATTGTTAATTAACCATGATTAGATGCAACTAATCATTGCTAATTGCAACTTTTTGTTTCTTCTCTAATGTTTCTACATCAGTGTTGAAGATTTTTTCGTCTAGCGCATTTTCTGATTTCGCCACGATACAAGTCACACAAGCGTCACCTGTGATGTTCACCGCGGTACGAATCATATCAAGTAGGCGGTCAACACCCATGATAAGTGCTACACCTTCAAGTGGTAGACCAACTTGGTTTAGTACCATAGCAAGCATGATCAAACCTACGCCCGGAACCCCTGCAGTACCAATAGATGCCAATGTGGCTGTTATGATAACCATTAGGTAGTCCGTCATGGACAGGTCGATATTGAACGCTTGGGCGATAAATGCGGTTGCAACACCTTGCATTATCGCTGTACCGTCCATATTCACTGTTGCACCAAGTGGAATAGTGAATGATGCGATTTTGTTCTGTGCACCAAGACGTTGCGTTGCTGTCTCCATCGTGACAGGGAGTGTTGCATTCGACGAAGCTGTAGAGAATGCGAACATCACCGCATCTTCCATTTTACGGAAGAACGCGATAGGACTCAGACCCGTAAAACCTTTTAGCATTACGCTATAAGTGACGAATGCGTGAATGAGTAATGTACCAACCAACACTGCGAAATAAGCAGCTAGGTTCCAGATGGCACTTAGTCCCAAACCTGTAAACAGCTTTGCCATGAGGAAGAACACACCGTAAGGCGCAACTTGCATCAATAGCGTAACCAGTTTCATTAGAACTTCATTTAGATCATTAAAGAAGCTTGCTACACGTTCACCTGCATCACCCGCAACACTGATTGCAACACCAAATAATAGGGCGAAAACGATCACTTGCAGAGTGTTACCCTCGGCCATTGCACTGATAGGGTTCGTTGGGAACATATCAATGAGAACTTTGACCAATGATGGTGCTTCAGCTGATTTAAACGAGCTTGCAGCGGTAAGATCAGCACCTGCCCCTGGGTGAAAAACATTCCCCATGATCAGTGCCAATGTAATGGCGATGGCAGTAGTAATGACATAAAGTCCCAGCGTTTTGCCACCCATGCGACCTAAAGTAGAAAGATCTTTTAGTGAGCTAGTGCCGCACACCAAAGAGACAAACACGAGAGGTACCACGAGCATTTTCAAGCTGGCTATAAAGATTTTGCCGCCGACTTCGAATAGTCCATTGACGATGTAAGTATCAACGAAACTGTATTGAGCGAAAAGGCTACGAATAACGAATCCAGTCAATATGCCGGCAACCATACCAAGAATAACCCGAGCGGTTAAAGACATTGGTTTTTTGGTATTCATTCTGAACACTCCTTATTATTTATTCACTTCGACATCATTTCGAAGCGAGCGGCAGGTTAGCAGGCAAGTTCAAAAATCAAAAAACAAAATGCAATCCATAACTAATAGATGTGATCTACATCACTGTAATGAGCTATTTATTAACCTTGCAACAACAATTTTCACTACTTTTCGTATCCAATTTATCTATTTTGTAGCATTTGGAGCTAAAAATACGACATTTACCGATATTCTCATTCGATGACAATTTGGCAAAATGTCGCAGTTGCGTTGTCGTATTTGCACTGTTGATTGTTTGTGTATTCACTATGTGTGCATAATAAAACATTCTTAGCTTTGAAAAAGTAAGAGGTAAGTTTACTTTTAGGTGAGATAAATTTTAAGCACAGCCCTGCTAACTAGTTTTTCCTACTAGATATTTTGTATTTACTAGTCTAATTGATTTAGGGGCGTTTTTGATTTGCCACAATTCCCTAGTCTTAGAATAGTTACCCATTTTTTTGATGTGATGCAACAAAATTGCGCTGCTTTAGTGCTGTTTATCCGATTTTTATCAGTCGTGTAGCTCTTTTTGTGCTTAAGATCGATATCACTATCAATGATATGCAACCTAGTTTTCTATCCGTTACATAAAGAAATCCATATAACGATGCTTTTTTATTCTATTTGAGTATAAAAAAGGCGCGTTTATAAAAAAATATTGCAAAAATTCAAATAAATTGATCTTGAACAAGTAGTGAACAGGGAGGAAGATAAAAATGAGACATTGAGCACAAATTTTTAACAAATGCTCCGGTGTTACTTTTACATCATCAATCCAATCAATGGAGAGTTGTCTTATGAGTAATTCTACAATTGCCTATTTTATCGCCGATACGCTTTGCCAAGCCGGTGTTAAACGAATTTGGGGCGTGACTGGCGATTCACTTAATGGCTTAAGTGACAGTCTACGTAAAATAGGTGAAATTGAGTGGTTGGGCACTCGTCACGAAGAAGTGGCTGCCTTTGCTGCGGGGGCAGAAGCTCACTTATCTGGTGAGTTGGCTGTTTGTGCGGGATCTTGTGGACCAGGTAATATGCACCTTATTAACGGTTTGTATGATTGCCACCGCAATCGAGTTCCAGTGCTCGCTATTGCAGCACATATTCCGTCTTCAGAAATAGGTACCAACTATTTCCAAGAGACTCACCCACAGGAACTATTTAAAGAATGTAGTGTTTTCTGTGAGTTAGTTTCCAATCCAGAGCAAATGCCTTATTTATTAGAAACGGCAATGCGCCAAGCCATCTTACATAACGACGTTGCTGTACTGGTGTTGCCCGGAGATGTTGCTCTTAAAGCAATGCCAGAGGGGGTTGAGGCTAAATGGAGCCTGCCTAAACCTGCTTTTTATGCTCCACAACAACCCGATTTGGAACAGTTAGCGGCTTATTTAAACGACAGCCGCAAAGTGACTATCATGGTTGGGGCTGGAGTCAAAGGGGCTCATAAAGAAGTGGTCGCTTTGGCGGCTAAACTAAAAGCGCCTATCGTACATGCTCTGCGGGGTAAAGAGTACATTGAGTACGATAACCCTTACGATGTGGGTATGACAGGCTTAATTGGGTTTGCTTCAGGCTATCATGCGATGCGTGAAGCCGATACGTTGCTGCTCATTGGTACGAGTTTCCCATATCGTGCATTTTACCCAGACAATGCCAAAATTGTTCAGATAGACAGCAATCCTGCTTCATTGGGACGCCATACTCAAATTGAGTTTGGTGTCCTTGGGGATTCTCGCAGTACGATTAGTTCATTGTTACCGCTTATCAAAGAAGACCGTTCTGAAAAACACTTAACCAGCTGCTTAGCTAATTATAAAGAAGCACGTAAAGGTTTGGACGATTTAGCCAACGGTAAAACCAGTCATGGGCTGATTCACCCTCAGTATCTCGCTCGCTTAATTAGTGAGCAAGCCGCGAAAGATGCTGTATTTACTTGTGATGTAGGCACACCAACCGTCTGGGCGGCTCGTTATTTAGAGATGAATGGCAAACGTCGTTTAATCGGTTCTTTTAACCATGGCTCGATGGCGAATGCCATGTCGCAAGCGATGGGGGCTCAAGCGTTCGATCGCCAACGCCAAGTGGTTGCCATGTGTGGAGACGGTGGTTTTTCGATGTTAATGGGGGATTTATTGTCACTGAAACAATTGAATTTGCCCATCAAGATTATCGTCTTTAATAACCGTTCTCTTGGTTTTGTTGCTATGGAAATGAAAGCAAGTGGCTATTTATCAGATGATACTGATCTACAAAACCCAAGCTTTGCTAAAATTGCAGAGGCGTGTGGAATAAAAGGCATACACGTATCCGACCCTGAAGCGTTGCCTGGAGCATTGAGTGAAACATTTAACTTTCCCGGTGCAGTTGTCTTAGAGGTCGATACAGCAAAACAAGAACTTGCTATGCCACCACAAATTAAACTGGAACACGCCAAAGGCTTCAGCATCTATATGATGAAAGCCATTATTAACGGCCGAGGTGATGAGATCATTGAGCTAAGCAAAACCAACTGGTTGCGTTAGTTCTGTTCGATTGCTTGTAAAGACGATAAACATCGCCCCTGCCGTTTTGGTGGGGGTGTTTTTTTCCCTCCAAGTTATCTGCTGCTAGTTTTAGGGAAAATAATGAATATTGTTCTTCTGCACGGGTTATATATGAATGCGCTGGTAATGCAGCCACTTAAGTTAAAGCTAGAGAAACTCGGGTATTCGACCCATGTGCTCAATTTCAGTACAGTAACCATCGATACTGACCTTCTTTTTAAAAGCATTGAT
This sequence comes from Vibrio tritonius, assembly GCF_001547935.1. Lineage (NCBI taxonomy): Bacteria > Pseudomonadati > Pseudomonadota > Gammaproteobacteria > Vibrionales > Vibrionaceae > Vibrio > Vibrio tritonius. Next base: position 1,718,718 of record NZ_AP014636.1, on the reverse strand, counting down.
GATGCGTTAAGTCCTGACCAACCGAATGCACTAATAGGACATAGTCTTGGTGGATTGATTATTCAAAAGTACCTTGCTGCTCGTCAACCAACATTAGATACAGTCTCTCATGTCGTGACTCTTGGTTCTCCCATGCAGGGTGCTGCTATTGTTCGTGCGATAGATGAATTAGGTATGAGTGGAATTTTGGGCGATGCTAAAGAATTCGGACTCGAACCTCATGATAACCAGTGGCATTTCCCGCAAAAATTGGGGTGCATAGCCGGTAATATGGCTTGGGGAGTCATGCCTCTTATATTTGGCTTTGATATTTCTTCTGATGGCACAGTTTCTGTTGCAGAGACCCAAATCCCGGGAATGAGTGATCATATCGAGACCAATAATACTCACCTGACACTACTCTATAGCGATGAAGTTGCGAATCAAATCGACCACTTTTTATCTAATGACAAATTTGCAATGAAAAAAGCCGGATAAGAACAATGAGCGTTTATCTGCCTTATCCGGTGAGCCAGGTGATTGGTAGGATCAAAGGGTGATTAATATGAGTTGGTAAAGCAAAAGTTGTTTGGGCTCTACCAGTGACACTAGTTAGAATAAAGGGAACTATTCTTATTGTAAGGTCGGTTCTCTCTATTGTTGTTATAGGTAAAACCGATTTGGGCTATACGCAAATCGCTTCAAGATGTAGGATTTAGATCTTCATCAACGAGCACAGGTCAAACTCAATCACGGAAGGAGTGAGCATTCCCTTTCAACGTTATTCTAAACATTAAAACTTCATGAAATATAAAGAAAATAATTTCAATAAATGATGCTTTGGATGTCGGTGTACTTAATAGTTGGCTGAACTTCAAAGAAATGAGGTTAGATAAAGGGAAGTATTAGTGATTCAAGCTGCTTTTATTTTAGAGTTAATTATCGATAGTCTGGCAAAATGCTCTAAACTTGTCATTCTACTCATCCTCTGATTAAGGAAGAAGGGGAAATATTGCTGATACTATGACAAAGAAGTCGACGATTCTTAGCGCAGTTTTGCTGCTTATTGTTCTCATTAACGTGATAGGTTATCTATTAGTATCCTGTCGGGTTTATGTCGCTTTAAACCAATATGCTTACGAGCAATCTGAGAAAATATCTAATAAAATCAATGAAATACTTGGTTCTACGATAACTACCTACTATAACGATCTTGATAGGTACAAGCTTAATTGTGATCAGTTCCTTCCAGTAGCTAAGCAAGTGAGTCTAGCAAGCCCTTATACTCGCTCGATTACACTAGCCGCTGACCAAACCATATACTGCAGTACCATTACGCTAAATGCGAAGCAAAAATACCCAATAAAAAATGTAAAGCCGGGAGTCAGTTTACGTTATATCGCATCGAGTCCTTTGGTCAAAAAGAGTGATGTGTTTCTTCTCATAGTCACGTCCGATGATGTGTTGGTTAACTTTGGGATTGATAGCTTTATCTTTACCAACTTGCTCAGTGCAGATATGAACTTCTTTACGCCGTTGTTTTATATTGATGGCTATCTTATTGCGAAAAATGGCACCTCACAGGCCTCAACATTGAAATTGGACCACGGCCATCCCATTAGCAATGCTTATATTAATCTGTTCTATCGAATTGATACCGAAAACTATCTCAATTTTGGGCTGCTCAATTACGCTTATTTCTATTTAATTATCACGGTGTTTTCATTTTTTTGTGGTGCGGTTTTCTACCTCTTTTTAATGAGAATTGATTGGACTGTATTTGCGATTGCTCGAGGGTTGAAGAAACGTCAGTTTGTTCCCTATCTCCAACCTGTATTTGACAAGCATAGAAATATGGTTGGCGCTGAAGTTTTGGCACGCTGGTTACACCCTAAGCACGGAATGATAGCGCCGGATACATTTATACCAAACGCAGAACGTAGTGGGCATATTAATCACATATTTTGCCAGCTCGTAGACCAGGTTATCCTTGGTCTTAAGCCGTTTCAGACTCACATTAATCAATGTAAAGAGTTCCATTTGGCATTTAATGTGTCATCACCTCAGTTAAAGCATTTTGATTTATTGCGTGATTGTAAACATTTGATTTATGGGTTGAGCCGTTGTCATTTTGAACTGGTATTAGAACTCACAGAAAGGGTGCAAATACCACAAGATGAGTTACATATTCAAGGCATTATAAAGCTTAAAAAGCAGGGTATTCGCATTGCGCTGGATGATTTCGGTACAGGTCATTCATCACTCACTTATCTGAAAAATATCAAAATCGATTATCTCAAGATAGATAAAAGTTTTACGGATATGATTGGTGAAGAAGAGTTCAAAGATCACATAGTGGCCAATGTGCTTGATCTGGCCGAGCGGATTGGCGTTCCAGTTGTTGCTGAAGGAATAGAGAATCAGTATCAGGAGCAATACCTACTTAACCGCCACGCTGATTATTTTCAAGGTTACTATTATGGTCGGCCTGTGGCGATTGATGAATTTATTCGCTTGTACCTTATTCAACCGGCAGAGGCTCAAAGTAAAACCACTTAATTACTAAGGTTATGTGATTTGCATCACAAAGTATTTACTTAGCGTGCTAACTAATTTATATTAGTTAGCACGCTAAGTTTTATTGGTAACCTTATGTTTCACGATTCCGATATTTTTCGTCAACTGTCTCTAGCTGAGCGATTAGCTAGAGTTTCTCGTCTTTGGAAAATGGCGGCTGATCGTGAATTGGCCCCACTCGGTCTTACCCACCCAAGGTGGACCGCATTGTGGAAATTGCAACGACTGGGTGATCACATCAGCCAGAAGCAACTCGCTTGCGCTTTAGAGTTGGAATTACCTTCGTTAATGCGCACATTGAGCCAATTAGAAGAGCAAGCGTTGATCACTCGACACTCTAGTGAAAGCGACAAACGTACACGAATCGTGAGTTTAACCGAACAGGGTAGGCGACTGCTTACTCAAATGGAAAAACGTATTTTGGATGTTCGTAATCAAGTTCTCCAAGATGTTTCTCCGCAAGACTTAGAGCTGTTATCAACCTTGTTAGAAAAGATCGCTGAAAACACCTTACGCACCCTTGATAACTAGTTTTCCCCATTTTTAAGAGAAGTACATTTTCATGACTCCAGATCAGAAATTTGCGCGCTGGATTAAGATCTCCTGTTTCGCGTTTGTGATTATTTTTGCCTATTTTGTTGTGGCAGATATGTTTTTGCCATTAACGCCGCAGGCATTAGTCACCCGCGTTGTGACTAAAGTGGCCCCTCGCGTCAGCGGGCAAATCATGTCGATTGAAGTAAAAAATAACCAAGTTGTGCATACTGGTGACGTGTTATTTCAAATTGATCCTGAGCCGTACAAATTAGCGGTTGAGCAGGCGAAAATTGCCTTAGATAAAGTAAAGCAAAATAACGCGCAATTAGATGCGGATATTGCGGCATCCCGCGCAAGCGTTAAAGCAAGCCGTATTGTCACTGAGCAAAAAGAACGTGAAGCAAATCGCTTGAAAAAGCTGCTTCAACGTAGTGGCACCTCGCAACAACAATATGATGACTCGCAAAGTTCCGCTATTGCAGCGAAAGCAAACTGGGATGCGGCTAAAGCTCGCCTTCAAGGTTTGGTTGTCAGTCGTGGTTCGATTGATGATGAAACAAACGTGAATGTTCGGGCTGCACGTAACCAACTGAATCAAGCTGAATTGAATTTGGAATACACGACCGTGGTTGCTGAGCATGACGGCATCGTAACCAACTTACAGTTAGAGGCGGGTACTTTTGCTTCGGCAGGAAGCCCATTAGTCGCTTTAGTTGATGATTCAATGGATATTATTGCTGATTTTCGTGAGAAAAGCCTACGTCATTTTACCGATGAATCTCATGTGTATGTGGCTTTTGACCGTTATCCTGGCAAAGTGTTTAGCGGTACGATCTCCTCAGTAGATGCGGGGGTGAGTGCTGGTCAGTTTGATGCAGATGGTCGCCTAGCAGCTCCAACTTCATCTAACCGCTGGGTACGTGATGCGCAGCGTATGCGTTTGCATGTGCAACTGAAAGACGAAACCGATAGTAAGCTGCCCGCTGGGGCACAGGCGACGGTACAGCTCGTGCCTGATAATGGGATTGGTGCTTTGTTTGCTATGCTGCAAATCTACTTTATCAGTAGCCTTCACTACATCTACTAAGCAGGTGATGCCATGAAGTTATGGGATCACCCAATGTCGAATAACGACTTTAGACAGTGTTTACGAATAGCAACAGGATCGGCACTCGGTTTTACGATTTGTAAGATATTTGGCTGGAGTAATGGGGTATTTTTTACGGTTACTCCGGTTTTGCTACTGGGTATGATTCCGGTCATGAGCATGCATGCTGCTCGCCAGTTGATCGCTTCTTCAGTGGTGGTTGGTCTGGAAATGGGGATTATTGGCGGCCTGTTTGGTGGCCATCCGGGTTTAATGACCTTACTGGCGTTTGCAATGTTTCTCGCTTATTTTGCTTGTATGTCAAAAGGTAGCCTGTTCCTGTTTGGTGCGAATGGTGTTTTAAACCTAAGCATTATGTTGCATTTCGGCAGTTTTTCTAGCACCGATATGAACGACTTTATTCAAGTGAGTTTGATGGCCAGTGTGCTTTCAGTGGCGATTGCTTATTTGATGATGTATGTGTTCCCCGATGTGGAACCGCGCGATCCTCCGCCGAGACCAACAGAGCCGAAAAAGTCCCACCGCATGAGACATGAGGCTCTGATGGGAGCGACGATAGCGACCCTCTCGTTTATTGTGTTTCAGGTGGCTGACCTACAAGATTCTATGTCGGCACAAGCAACAACCATTTTGTTGATGTTTCCAATGCATTGGAATGGCGCTATGGGCTATGCTCGTAAGAGAGCGATGGGCACCTTGATGGGCGTATCGTTTGGCATGTTCTGCCAAATCATTTTGTACGATTGGTCGGATGTATTGCTGTTTGTTGTTCCGTTACTCTGGATTGGAGCTATGCTCTTTGGCTATATGCATGTGAAAGAGTCGAGTGGCTCTGGCGCTGGTTTTGGTGGTTTAACCACCTTAGGTATTTTGTTTGGTCAATACCTGACGCCGGGTGGCGATCTCGTGTTCAGCGCTTTATATCGTGTCAGCAGTATTTTGTTTGCTATCGTGGCAACTCTGCTCGTAACCTATCTGGTTCACATCATTTTGAACCGATTTGAATCGACGCGATTCAGCCAATAGTATTTTGGCGCTAGTCATTAAGTATACGGCCCCAGTGATTAAAGTCACTGGGGCCGTTTTTGATCTGTTCTTTTGCGCCTGACTCTTGTGATACATTACCACTTTGCTTTTGTTATTCGGCTAGTTAGCCAAGGATTATTTAATGACACAGATGACGCAAAGTTTCATTGACACGGGAGTTCGTTACACACCACACCGATTTACTCTTCCTCTTGATTATACCCAACCGCAAGGCACACAGATTGAAGTGTTTGCACGGAGCGTAGAAGTCGCTGCTAGCAACAATGAAAGTAAGCCATGGCTGGTCTATTTCCAAGGTGGTCCGGGCTTTCCATCGCCTCGAGCCAGTGCCAATAGTGGCTGGATGAAGCGTGCATTAAAGCAGTTTCGTGTGTTGTTGCTTGACCAACGTGGTACTGGACAAAGTTCGCCGATTACCCATCAAACCTTGTCGGTTATGAACAGTGAACAACAAGCGGAGTATTTGAGCCATTTCCGTGCAGATAATATCGTGCGTGACGCAGAGAGCATTCGTCAGCAGTGGGGCGTAGATAAGTGGGCAATCATTGGCCAAAGCTTTGGCGGTTTTTGTTCTCTGACTTATCTTTCACTATTCCCGCAAAGCTTATTACGCAGCTATATCACTGGCGGTGTTCCGTCGATTTTCCGTAAAGCGGATGATGTTTATTTAGCGACCTATAAAAACACGCGTAAGAAGAACCAAGCGTTTTTCCATCAGTTCCCACAGGCGCAGCAGATGTGCTGTGACATAGCAGATTATCTGCAAGATAATGATGTTCGTTTACCCAATGGACAACGTTTTACCGTTGAGCAGTTCCAGCAGATAGGGATTCACTTCGGTATGAGTGACTCTTTCCTCGCTACGTACTTTACGCTGGAAAATGCCTTTGTAGAGGTCAATGGACGTCGTGAGCTGCGTTATGAGTTTCTCAATGCGATGTTGATGGATCAGGCCTACCAAACTAACCCGATTTATGCGATTTTGCATGAATCTATTTATTGTCAGGGTCATAATGATGCCTCTCGTTGGGCTGCCCATCGTATTCGTGAACGTTATACCGAATTCAATTACGAAAGCGGTAAGCCATTCCTATTTACTGGGGAAATGGTCTATCCATGGATGTTTGACCAGATGGAATGTCTAAAGCCACTGCGTCAAGCGGCTGAGCTATTGGCAAATAAAGAAGATTGGACGCCTTTATACAGTGAGCAAGTACTGGCGAAGAATACCGTACCAGTAAACTGTGCTGTTTATGCGGATGATATGTTTGTTGATTTGGATTTGAGTCGTGAAACACTCGCCATCATGCCTAATGCGAAGGCGTGGATCACCAACGAGTATGAACACAATGGGTTAAGAGCTGACGGTGAGCATATCCTTGATCGTCTAATCACCATGGGTGAACAGACTGCAGCAGAACTAGGACTTGAGCTACTCTCCTAGGCTGTTTCAACTGCAGCTTAATAACGCATTAAGCTGCAGTCTATTTGGATTCCAATTCCATTACTACTTCCTATCTTGGCAATGTATTAGCTATCACGACCAAGGAAGCGTTGTGCAACGATAGGTTGACCGTTTTCATCATTCACAATGAATTTTACTCGCTGTGCTTGGTTGTCGTAGTTAGTCACGGTAACGGAACCATTCGCTGCTGTGACATTGTTTCCGGTGTTTTCTGCGGTGTTCAAACCTTGAACTTCAACAGGATAGTTTGCCAAAGGTTGTCCATCTTTGGTGACTGTCAATGTCGCTTTGTTTGCATGGCTAAATACATGGACTTGTAGGTCAGCTGCTGAAGCCGATACAGCAAAAGCCGATGAAAGTGCTGTTAGAGCAAATAGAGTGGCTAATTTTTTCATCATATTCTCCCAAATAATCAGTTTATTGTTTTAAGTTATTGTCTTGATTAACTGTCACGACCAAGGAAGCGGCGAGCAACGATAGGTTGACCTTTTTCATCATTGACGATGAATTTCACGCTTTCAGGTTGGTTGCTGTAGTTAGTGACAGTCACTGAACCATTTACAGAAGTCACATTGCTACCAGTATTGGTCATTGCGTTGATACCCTGGATTTCTACTGGGTAATTTGCCAAAGGTTGGCCATCTTTAGTAACAGTGAGTGTTGCTTTGTTATCTACGCTAAAAACTTGAACTTTTATGTCTGATGCAGATGCTGAAGCAGCAAAAGCGGAAGTTAGAGCGGTAATTGCAACGAACGCAGCTAGTTTTTTCATGATGTTCTCCAAATAAAAAGTATTTTCTCTATTAATCAATAAGTCAGTTCTATTCGTGATGAGGTCTTATTAGCTATCACGACCAAGGAAGCGGCGAGCAACAATAGGTTGACCTTTTTCATCATTGACGATGAATTTCACGCTTTCAGGTTGGTTGCTGTAGTTAGTGACAGTCACTGAACCATTTTCAGAAGTCACGTTGCTACCAGTATTGGTCATTGCGTTTATACCTTGGATTTCTACTGGGTAATTTGCCAAAGGCTGACCATCTTTAGTAACAGTGAGTGTTGCTTTGTTATCTACGCTGAAGACTTGCACTTTAATGTCTGATGCAAAAGCAGAGGCAGCAAAAGTAGTGGTTAAAGCAGTAAGAGTAAGGGCTGTAGCTAAACGTTTCATGGTATCTCCTAATTAATCAGTTTATTTGAACTTTGTCTTTCTCTCAGTTCGTGTTTGTATATTAGTTCGATAATTAATTTAGTGAAATAGCTTATTTTGAAATGATGTATTCAAAAAAGTTGAACAATAACCTATCTCGTCTTAATTTTAGTTTTTAATGTAACTGTATGTTTTTATATAATTTATATTCTTTTATTGATATAAATAAACACCTTTACTTCTTTTGTACCGTTGTTTTCTTCATAAAAGTGAAGTGAAAATACATTTATTCAAATAACTTGAACATCATATTGAAATGCTTTGAATTAATCGCAACGGAATGGGCAGTTGATATAGATGTCGATAACTTACGTTGTTACTTAGGGTTAGCAACGAGTAACGTAGGGACACATGTCCAATGTTATCTTCCATGATGTGCTTATTGCGATACGCGCTGATCCTCAGGCGCGTCGAATAATTGTTTTGGTAACTAGGTTGAAATTGATTTCAAATCCAGTTTTCAGATACGCCTCGATTAAGTAGCGACCTAATAGAGAGGTTTAGCTTTACCAAACAAATCCAATATTGATGTCTCATTGGTTGAATCGATAAATGAACTGTAGCACTGTGATCTAAGTCACGTCCTAAATTTTAGATAAATTTTTATTTTTATATCTTTGACCATACTGGAACATAAAAATTGACAGGTAAAAACATTATAAATCAACTGTTTATTTTGTTTTATCCTGCCAAGCACCAAAATGAAGCATTGCCCTAAATGTTGCTTTTACATTTTTATTGCACCATTTGTTGATTTAAATCACAAACATGTGGCGATTGAATACAGTTATGCATTATTGGTGAGCTTTAAGGCTTAGCAATCTCACAACGATAAGATTACAGATGAAGAGTTAGCAAAGGAGTTAAAAATTGCCTCTGTTAATTTATGTACAAAAGGTTGACCTGCCTATGTAAATATAAATAATTATCACTGCAATTGATGTTCACAATAATGATGGCGCATTGATGGTCATTGGTATGACTCACAACATAGGTACTTCCACTACCCCAAGGATAAAGGTCTTTAATTTATCTGGTGGTAAGTCGGGTTATTGAAATATAGGTGTAAAGGATGAAGTGGTTTTCTGGATTAGTTAGAGTCACAGCGGCTGTGGTATGTGTATTAAGTTTTTCTGCTAGTGCAGTGACGGTAACAGATAGTCATGGGCAGTTTACAATCGATTCCACACCCAAACGCATTGTGGCATTAGAGTTCTCTTTTGTTGATGCTTTAGTATCGGTGGGCGTTAGCCCTGTTGGAATAGCTGATGATAATGATGCAAACCGGCTGCTTCCAGCAGTTCGTCAAGAGCTAAGTAATGATTGGCGTTCAGTAGGAACACGCTCACAACCGAGTTTAGAAGTGATTGCTGCATTAAAGCCGGATTTGATTATTGCGGATACGGATCGCCATTCGGCCGTTTATAAAGAGCTGTCGAAGATTGCGCCTACACTATTGTTGCCTTCGCGTCGTGAAACGTACCAAGATAACCTTAAATCGGCGGCGATCATTGGTAAAGTGGTTGGTCGTGACACACAAATGCAAGCACGTCTTAAGCAGCATGAAGAGCGTATGAATGAGTATGCTAAGGCTTTATCAAGCTTAAAAGGTAAACCCGTGCTATTTGGTGTTGCTCGTGCAAATGGATTTTATGCCCACTCTGCTGATGCTTATGATGGCGGTGTGATTCAACGCTTGGGGCTTACTTCTCCAACGGGGTTAGACAATGAACAGGCATCTCGTTTGATTAGCCTTGAACAGTTACTCGGTCTTAATCCTCAGTATCTGGTTGTTGGTGATTACGTTAAGGATAGTATTGTCGACCAATGGCAAAACCAACCTTTATGGCAAGCATTGCAAGCGGTTAGAGCCAAGCATATCTATCATGTTGATGGCAATATGTGGGCAAGGTGTCGTGGTATTCTTGCCGCTGAGTTTATGGCTCAAGACTTGCTCAAGTTGGTCAAAGCTTAGTGCTGAGTTGAGAGTTTTATGATAGACGAGCGTGATCTTCACGCTCGTTTTGTTTTTATAGAATCCATTTTTGCTTTGTTAGGGCATTTGATTGGATTAAGAAAAGTGTCAGTACTGTTCTCTTTGAGTGTTACGAACATTTTCCTTTAACAGAGTTATTCTAATTGGTTAAAGCTTAATGCGACATCGTCATTTTCTCGTCTACATGACCACCTTTCTATTTCTGCTGGTGGCTTTGATTGTCTTTGGATGGATAGGGCTATTTGCCTATTCCGCTATTCCTATTTCTGGTTACGATGCGTTTGCCGCGATTTGGCATCGCGATCCTACGGTCATTGCTCATATTGTCGTGCATGATGTACGTTTGCCGCGGGTGTTGGAAGCAATGCTTGTTGGTGCGTCATTAGCGGCCGCTGGCGCTTTAATGCAAGGGTTAACTCGTAACCCTTTGGCTTCTCCGAGTCTGTTTGGGGTCAATGCTGGGGCGGCGATGGGGATGGCTCTAGTGAGTACTGTGTTTGCTGTTTCATCGCCCATAGGTGTGCCGCTTGCCGCCATTTTAGGGGGATTAATCACTTGGGTTTTGGTGATGATTTTAGGCGGTGCATGGCGTGCGGGCACAGAGCGGGGGCAACTTGTATTGGCGGGGATCGCTATCTCAGCGTTGTGCAGCGCATTAACTAAAGCCAGCATTATTTTGGTGGAAGACCAAGCGGCAAGTGTTATGGCTTGGCTGGCAGGCTCGTTTGCTAATGTGCAGTGGCACAATTGGCAATGGAGTTGGCCAGGCCTTGCGGTTGGATTAATCGTGAGTTTGCTGCTGGCTCCTAAAGTGAACCTATTAGCGATGGGGGATGAGCGAGTCAAAAGTTTAGGCATCAACCTAACAGCGATGCGTTTGGTGATTGCTGGAACGGTTTTGATCTTAGTTGGGATTAGCGTGAGTACGGTAGGGGCACTCTCGTTTGTTGGCTTAATTGTCCCTCATTTAGGACGTTTACTGGTTGGGTATGATTATCGCCGTTTATTGCCTATTGCTATGTTAATCGGGGCCTTATTGACGGTGATTGCTGATATCGTCAGTCGCGCTATTGTTTATCCTACTGAGACTCCAGCTGGCGCGGTACTGGCAATTATTGGTGCGCCTATCTTTATTTATCTTGTGAGGAAAACGCGATGAACCAACCTTTGCGGATGATAAGTGGGTTGGTTGGTGCGGTTGTTATTGCCGCTATTGCTAACCTCTGTTTTGGTGCGGTAAACCTGTCGTTAACTGAGATTTGGCAAGGTTTAACGTCTCATAGTGAGCACTACTTTACGATTCATGAGTATCGTCTGCCGCGCATATTCTTAGCCATTTTGGTTGGAGCAATGCTCGCCAGTTCTGGTACTTTGATTCAAGGTGTTATCCGTAACCCGCTAGCGTCACCCGATATTCTTGGCGTGAGTCATGGGGCTGGGCTAGCGGCGGTGGCGCTAATGACACTTTTCCCAACGGTATCGATTTATTGGCTGCCAAGTGCTGCATTGGCTGGGGGGATTGGTGCGGCGATTATTTTGTTTTTGGTTGTTGGCTCCAAAACCAAACCAGTAAAACTGGCAATCACTGGTGTCGCTCTGTCGGCGCTGTTTGGTAGTGCGATTGATTTTTTGATGCTCACTCAGCCTCTGGAAATTAACAATGCTCTGCTTTGGTTAACGGGTAGCTTATGGGGCCGAAGCTGGGATCAGCTATGGATGATTTTGCCGTGGTGGTTATTGGCTCCTTTAGTGCTGTGGTTGAGTCATCAGTTGAACTTATTGACCTTAGGAGATGAACGAGCGACCAGTCTGGGCGTTTCGGTTTATCTTGTCCGTGCCGGTGCTTTGTTGCTTGCGGTGATGTGGACATCTGCTGCGGTTTCCGTTTGTGGACCTTTGAGCTTCTTAGGCTTAGTGGCACCGCACTTAGCTCGTCAAATGGTGGGCGGGAAGCATCAAGTATTGTTACCTGCTGCCATGATAGTTGGTGCCTTCTTATTGTTGATGGCCGATTTAATTGCACGTGTCATCCATCCGCCGCTTGAACTTCCGGCAGGCATTATGACGGCCATCATTGGTGCGCCTTACTTTTTATACCTATTAGTGAAAATGAGATAAACGATGCGGCTATCCACAGAAAAATTAGTATTGAGTTACGGAAAAACGCCGATTGTTAAAGGTGTTGATGTAGCTATTCCACAGGGAAAAATCATTGCTCTTTTAGGCCCAAATGGTTGTGGAAAATCGACCCTACTCAAAGGTTTGTCAAGAATACTCCTTCCTGAATCAGGCGAAGTCTTTTGGGATGAAACGCCGATTCATGAGGTTGCGTCTAAAACCCTAGCACAGCATTTGGCACTGTTGCCGCAAGCACAAGAAACGCCTGAAGGGATTACCGTAAGAGAAGCGGTTGGGTATGGCCGTAGCCCATATACTGGTTTTTGGGGACAACTTTCAGAGCAAGATAATGCGATCGTGGAACAAGCTATGATCGCAACTGGTGTAATGGATTTAGCGTCTACCTTGGTCACTGACTTGTCGGGTGGCCAACGCCAACGAGTATGGTTAGCAATGACGCTTGCGCAAGACACGGATTATATATTGCTTGATGAACCGACTACCTATTTGGATCTTAACCATCAAGTGGAGTTAATGAAGCTGCTACGTAAGCTCAATCAAGAGGGCAAAACCGTTATCACGGTATTGCATGATATTAACCAAGCCTGCCGTTACTGTGATTACTTAATCGTGATGAAAGCGGGGCAGGTGGTCACCGAAGGTTGCCCTGAAGAGGTGTTAACTGCCAAATTGCTGGCAGATGTTTTTGATTTAGAAGCTGAAATACATCGCGATCCTATCGCAGGTTCGCCGATGTGTGTGGTTCGCTAAAACAAGTTCGATACAAAAATGAAGCTGCGCCAAAACGCAGCTTCATTTTTATCTACAAAGTATAAATCCACAATGTTGTCGCACACACTGCTAACATAGCACTGATATAGCGCCAATTATGTGCCAACAACGTTTTTGCCTTTATTTTATAGCGAGACTGGATACTCAATTGCACACCGGAAAATGGTGAGAAGGTAATGCCCAAAGACCAGCCCATCAAGAGCGTTAAGCCTAATAAATTAGGATCCGTTACCGATGGGGCCAATACGCTGCCTGCTAGTACCACGCTGGTGACCGGATGCATGCCAGTCATGGCTAAGCCAACCAAAATAACCAAAGTAATAAAGGCAGCGAGAGCACCAAAGTGATCCGGTGCCAACTGAACATTAAGCGAAGCCAAGATGGATGCTACTCCGGAAGCGAGCATGGCTGCAGCGGCAAATAGAACCACTTCTCCGGCAGCACTGGCTACTCCAACCTCAATATGACGTTTTGCCATCACAACTCCAGATTTCCCTTTGACCGCAATAAGCCATAAAGCGATAAAGGAGACAGAAGTCAGTGCAACTAGAGATAGCACACTGGCTCTAGGCCAAACTTGATGTTCACCAAGAACAATCATGGCTAATAAACATGGCATCCACAATGACTTAATCCCCATCGGATAGCCTTCAATATTCTCCACTAAGGGAGTTCGTTTAATCTCCCAAGCGGTAAGTGCTAGAGCAACCAAACTGACGGGAATGCCATAAATGATCAAGGTGCTTAAATGTGAACCGGGCGCGCTTGTTAATGTCATCCCCATCGCAGCAAAGAAAGGCGACCAGAAAGCACAAATGGCAAAACCACGCAGCAGGATGACGGCCTGGGGCGTTTGTAAGGGCTTTTTCATCGACAATTTGTCACCGACGATGATGACGGAAGACATATTTAATACGGCTCCGAAAAGATGAATCCCGAGTAAGGTTTTGATAAGCGAGCGAGAGCCTATCGGTAAGGTTTCGTTGGTTTGTACACCGTGAGAGGCAAAAATCCTTAGAAAGCCGACACCAATCAGCATTGTCACTACATTTTGGTTGGCTTCTAAAGTTTTTAGAAAATAGCGGCTATCGAGATGGTGCATGGTGCCGTATAACAGGCCGAATAAGCCACATACCACCAGAATAATAATCTGCTTCTTTTGTACGCCTTTAAGGTAGGGGAAAAAGAAAAAGGAGGAAATCCAGATTGGTACACCAGCCCAATAGGATGGAATAGGCACGAGCAATTCTGAGTAGAGCGAGATGGCAAGACTGAGTAATAAAAGCCAACCACAAAGTGCAGCAATTTTCGGGTTCATGGTATCCGTTGATAGAAAAAGGTATGCGGTCGGAAACGCTCCGACCCAGAAGTGTGTGATTAGTATCACACGCTTATTGAACAGAATCTACTCAATTAAAGGATTTTGTTACACCCGAGTTATGTTTTATTAACCACGCAAACAGGTTTGGAAGTAGCTGACTTCTTTATTATTTAAGCGATAAACCGTGGCAGGTTTGCCTCCGCGGCCCTTATTTGATGAAGCCAATTTATTTGCACTGACGATAACACCTGTATCAATCAAGCGACGCTTAATTGTCATCCGGTTTACATCCACGCCGAATTTCGCATAAGCATCAATAATGTCGGCCACTAAAAACTCTTTTTCTAAAGAGAAGAGCACGACAGAGGTATACTCTACGGCGGCGCGCAATTTGCTCCAAGCATGTTGAACTTGTGACGTGTGATCAAACGCTAGGTTGAATTTACCGTGGAGCAAATCACTCAGTTCAAACCAATCTGCACGTTCTTTATCCATTCCTGAATTTTCAATCTGTTGCACGTTTGAAGGATTCAGTAGAGCATAGTGAGAAATACTGACGCTCCATCCATCAGGGTCTCGCTTAGGGTTACCGTTTACGATAGGGTCACTGATGTAATTAGGATAGGTGTGGATCTTCTGACGGCAAATGCGTCGCCGAGCTGAGTCAAAATCGTCATCAGCGGGTTCGCCTCCTTTTTCAGCCCAATCTTCATCATAAACTAGCCCACCAGGCAGTGCCCATTTACCACAGTCTGGGCGATTTGGATTCTGACGTTTAACCAGTAGAACTTTGATGCCATTGGTGGTGAGACGTAGACAGACCAAATCAATTGAAACAATCATATAAAATCCCTAATTATTGATGGCATCATTCTAGGCAAGCTGGTCTTTGCGGTCAAATGTAAATAACGATTTGTGACAAACTGATTTTTACATTTTGTCACTTTTAGGCTGAGATTGGGTAAGTTATTGCAATAATTACATTTACATGTAACAAATATGGAACATTTGTACGTGTTTTTATCATTTGGGTTTGTCACATAAGTTGACAAACCTCTTAAACTCTTTTATTGTCCAACAAAAGTTAGCAACATAATGTTACTAACGTGATGACACAGTGAAATGAAGGACGGCAAAATGAACTCTCGCCTGTTTTCTCCACACATTATTCGCAGCCTGCTGGATTTGGATGCTTACAAGATCAACATGATGCAAGCGATCCATTCGTTATATCCTGATGTTCAGGTACGTTATGAGCTTATTGTTCGTAGCGATGAAGATGTTAGTGAACTGCTTGAAGAAGTTCGTAGTGAAATTAGTCAGTTATCCTCTCTGCGATTTTCTGACGCGGACATCGTGTATCTTGCACAAAGCTCGCCTCACTTGAAGCATGCCTTTCTTCAATCATTGCGTTATTTCCATTTTCAACCGGAGCGTCAAGTGCGGTTCGGTGTGATCAAACACGATGGTAAAGAACAACTGCGCATTGGTATTGAAGGCTCTTGGCGCGATACTATTTTGTATGAAACAATCGTTATGTCGATTCTTTCTGAAGTGCGTAGCCGTCGCCGTTGGGCTGAAGTGCCTCAGTCGCTGCCAATAGAGATTCTGGATGAGAAAATTCAGAAGCTAAAGGCGGAAATCAAACGTCGTGGTATTACTAACTTCTCTCTAACGGAGATGGGGACTCGTCGTCGCTTCTCTGGTCAAGTACAGCGTGATGTGATGGCGTACTTGAAACAGGAAATTCCAGAACTGCTTCTTGGTACGAGTAACTACCACTTTGCCCGTGAGTTTAATCTAAAGCCGATTGGAACCATCGCTCATGAATGGTTTATGGGGCATCAAGCATTAGTTAACGTGAAAGACTCACAGCGTGTTGCTTTAGAGCAATGGTTGAAAGCATTTGATGGCCAACTTTCTATTGCGCCAACTGATACCTTGACTATCGATACCTTCTTAGAAGATTTCAATATGCATTTGGCCAAGGCTTACGATGGTATTCGTCATGATTCAGGTAACCCGTTTGTTTGGGGTGACCGCATGATTGAACATTACGAAAGCATGGGGATTGATCCAAAATCGAAAGTGTTCATTTTCTCAAATGGCCTTAACTTCGATGAAGCGTTAGAGCTGTGCGAATACTTTGCTGGCCGCGTGCGTATTTCATTTGGTATCGGTACGTTCCTAACCAATGATTTAGCTGGTTGGAAAAATGCGCAAGGTGTGGCTTACAAGCCTCTATCCATCGTGATTAAATTGACCGAATGTAATGGTCGTCCGGTGGCGAAAATCAGTGATGAGCCAGAAAAGGCGATGTGTGAAGATCCGATTTTCCTCGCTAACCTCAAACGTCGTTTTAATATCGACCTTGATGTTGATGAGCTAATTGCTGAATTAAAGCGTCAAAAAAGAACCAAACGACAATACATAGCAGCAGCATAATTGCTGAAAAGTGATTTTAGAAAGCCCCGTTAACTGAGTTGATGGGGCTTTTTTCATTCCAGTTTGTACCCAGCCTGAATGGTCAGAGAGTTCAGTAGCTAAAACCGATGTTTACACTGTAAATAGGAGGCTGGCTTTCGATATCATTACGCGATAACGTATTGTTTAGTCGTAAGTTAAAGATAGCGTAAACAAGGATAGGTTATGCAGGATATGGATTGGCAAGAGTGGCGGCATCATTTACATCAGCACCCAGAGCTATCGTTCCAAGAGGTGCAAACCGCAGCGCGGATTAAACAGTGGTTTAGCGCTTATGCACCTGATGAAATGCTAGAAAACCTCTGTGGATCAGGAATGGCGATGCTCTATCACGGTGTAGAAGATGGGCCTGTGACCTTGATTCGCTGTGAGCTTGATGCGCTACCCATTCAAGAGAAAGGAAGCGCAGTTTACCGCTCTTCTACTCCCGGAGTGGCACATCTCTGTGGCCATGATGGTCATATGGCGATGGTCTGTGCTGTGGGTGCTCATCTCTCTGTTCATCGTCCTCAAAAGGGGAAAGTCGTGTTGCTGTTTCAACCGGCAGAAGAGACGGGGGAAGGGGCGATTGCCGTAGCCAATGACCCTCAATTTGCCGAACTTCAACCAGACTACGCTTTTGCGTTACATAATTATCCCGGATTGGCGTTAGGTGAGGTGGCGATCAAGGCTGGGACGTTTAATTGTGCCTCCGCTGGGATGATTGTTCATTTAGATGGCAAAACCTCTCATGCAGCGCATCCAGAAAATGGTATTAGCCCGACCTTGGCGCTAAGCGAGTTACTCAAAGAATTTCCTCAATTGCCTGCTAAAGTTGCGGAGCGAAGCTGGGTAACTGTGATTCATGCAAACTTGGGAGAAATTGCTTTTGGAACGTCTCCGGGGCATGCGGTACTAATGGTCACTTTGCGTAGTGAAAGTAACCAAGGAATGGCAGCTTTGAAACAGCAGGCGGAACAGTGGGTAAAAAGTGTTTGTACTGCTCATCAGTTAGGATGGCGTATCGATTATCAAGATGTATTCCAAGCCAGCGTGAATTCTGCGCAAGGTGTTCTTGCCGTTGAGCAAGCATGCAAGGCGCTTAATATTCCATGCCATACGTTAGCGGAGCCGATGCGTTGGTCTGAAGATTTTGGTGAATTTACCCGTATAGCAAAAGAGGGCGCTATGTTTGTGTTGGGCAGTGGTGAACACTCTCCCCAATTGCACAACGAGCATTACGATTTCCCAGATGCTTTGCTGCCAGTTGGCAGTTCGCTGTTTATTCAGTTGTTAAGAGAGATTCATCAATTAGATGTGGCAGAGCCCGGCAGCAAGGTTTAGATCCTCGATTTGTTTAGAAAAAAAAGATGCCAGCTTAGCTGGCATCACAGAGATTAAGCTGAATAGGGTTCGTGTGACCAAGACAGAACATGCCAATTCGGAGTGTGGGCGTATTCCGCCAGCAAAGGATCAGGATTGATGAGGTAGGCATAATCACTTTGCTGACAAAGAGGCAGGTCATTAATCGAATCGGTGTAGAAATGGGTGGCACTGACTGAAGCCGAATGTTCTTTTAACCAGTTTTGTAACCGCAGCACTTTGCCTTCGCGATAAGAAGGGATTCCCTCAATCTTTGTTGTATAGCGGCCATGTTCGACTTTCATGTCGATACCCAGTGCGTGTTCAATACCCAAACGTTTCGCCACCGCCTTGACGATAAAACTGACCGTAGCAGAAATGATCAGCATAGGCGTTTGATTGTGCGTGAGTTCATCAATCAGAGTGTGCGCTTGTGGAAAAACGCGCCGCATGATGTCGGTCTCGACATACTCATCAACCAGTTGATCAACCTCTTGAGTCGAGAGCTCAAGAATAGGGGTCATAGCAAACTGAAGATACTGTTCCATATCCATCTTGCCGATGGCATACAGCCCCATCAGCTCTTTATCGCGACGGAGAAAATCAGGGTCAGCGATTAACCCTTTGGCAAATAAAAATTCATTCCACAGCATGGAGGTATCACCATCGATTAGGGTATCGTCCATGTCGAAAATATACAGCGGTTGAGACATACAGATTAGGCTCTCACAGGTTGAATTTCATTTAAATTGAACAGCAATTCTAGTGGGGTACCACGTTGCATGAGTCGCTCTGATGAGCGGTTAAGCAAATCAACCGTCAGTTCGCATTCTGCAAGGGATACTCGATAACGAATGACGTTTCCGAGCAGTTGATGATCCAATACGGTTGCTGCGTGAGGCGATGAAATATGGGGTCCATAGTTTCTGCCTGCCTCTTTTACGTAGATAGATTCTGGTCTCACTGCAACCATCATTTGGGTATTTAAGGCAAACATGCGATTGGCCAGCGGCGCATCAATCAAATTGTAGTTGCCCATAAATCCTGCCACAAACTCATTTGCTGGCTGATTATAGATCTGTTCTGGACGACCTTGCTGAACGATTTTGCCACTATCCATTAAAAAGATTCGATCAGACATGGTCATCGCTTCTTCTTGGTCATGGGTAACAAATATGGTGGTGAGATTGAGTTCTTTTTGAATCGTGCGAATTTGCTCACGCAGATGACGACGGATTTTGGCATCGAGAGCGGATAGCGGTTCATCAAGCAGCAAAATTCTCGGTTGGACGACAAGAGCTCGTGCTAACGCGACCCGCTGTCTTTGTCCACCGGATAATTGGGCTGGATAGTCTTGTTCTTTTCCGTTGAGTTCCACCAGTTCGATAACACGCTTTACCGCAGTAGTGCGTTCGGCGGCTGGCACCTTCTGCATTTTCAGACCGAAGGCAATGTTTTGCTCAACCGTCATGTTGGGGAAAAGCGCGTAAGACTGAAACACCATGCCAATGCCACGTTTTTGCGGCGCAAGATGAGTGATGTCTTGACCATCTACGATGATTTTTCCGGAATCCACAGGATGAAGACCAGCTAGGCTTCGTAGCAAAGTTGATTTACCACAACCACTTGGTCCCAGTAGGGTGATGAATTCACCTTGCTCAATTTGAAAATCGATATGGGAAAACACCGTATGTTCGCCAAATTGTTTGGCGAGCTGCTGCGCGCAAACGTAACTCATGATTTTGCTCCTATACGGCCGGCAAGCCAGGTAGATAGAAAAATGAAGAAGAAGTAGGTCATTACTAATGCTGATGTGTAGTGGCCGCTTTCTTGACGAACGCTATAAAGATAGATTTGCAGTGTTTCAAAGCGCGTGCCGACCAATATGTTGGCGAAGACGAACTCCCCGAGTAAGAAAGAGAACGACAAAAACAGCGATGCCATCAGTCCCTTTTTAATGTTCGGCAGGACGACTAGGAAAAAGGCTTTAGGCGTACTGGCTCCTAACAGATGGGCCGCGTCCATCAGATCACGTAGATTGATGGCAGAGAAGGCGTTGGCAATCGCGCGATACATAAAAGGCAGCGCGATAGTGAAATAGGTGCCAATTAAAATCCATGGCGTGCCAATAAGTGAGATATCGCTGTCGGCATAGATTTGTAGCATCCCTACCGAGGAGACGACCGGCGGCACCGAAAAGGGCAGCAGGATCAGCAAGTTCATTAACTTATCCAATTTAGGAAAGTAATAGAACACAACAAAAATCGCCGGCAATATCAGTAAGGTACTTAAGATTAATGCGCTAAAGCAGATCAGTAGTGAACGTCCAAACGCCCAGAGAAATCGTGGGGTGCTCAGTAATTTGTGAAACCATTCTAAGGTAAAACCTTCAGGTAAAATGGTCGCACCCCAATGGGTGGATAGGGAGTAGGCTAACGTGGCCAAAATCGGAATCAGTAGTACACCGATAATGGTGAACACAATGGCTTTATGCACAGCAAGACTAGTGTTTCCCATGATAACTCCTTGCGATTAACCATTGATTGATGGCGGTGATGCACGCGAGCAATACAATCAAAACCACGGAAATTGCCGCGGCTAAGTTTGGCTCAAGGAAGAGATCCCCAGCAACAAGGCTCGCGATACGAATCGTGATCATGTTGTAGTTGCCACCCGTTAACGCATAGACGCTGGCATACGCTCCCATCGCGTTAGCAATCAAGATAATAAAGGTTCCTAACAAGGCTGGAGCCAGAACAGGGATCGCCACGTTGCGCCAATATTGCCAATGCGATGCGCCAAGCAAGGCTGCAGCAGATTGCCAGTCATCATCTAAGGCATCAAATGCGGGATAAAGCAGCAGCGCAGCGAGGGGAATTTGGAAATAGATGTAAATCAGTAATAAGCCCCATTGGCTGTAGATATTGAAATCGTCGATTACGCCCCACTGTTTTAGGAGCAAAGTGACTGCACCGTTAGCGCCCAAGATGATGATAAAAGCAAATGCCAGCGGCACACCGGCAAAATTGCTGGTCATATTGGTGAAGGCCACCACAGCGCTGCGCAGACGACCGGGGATGCGTCTTAGTGAGTTCACGAGCAAAGTGGCAATCATTAAACCGACTAAACTCGACCAAAATGAGATAGACGCACTGTGGCTAAATCCTTGTTGGATAAAGGGCGAGTCGATGATTTGGCCATAGTTGTCTAGTGACCACTCATCGTCGACTTTAAAGCTGTTGACGATCACCCACAGCATCGGAGCGATTTGAAACAGATAAAAGAAGATGGCAAACGGAGAAAGACAAAGCGCTGGCTTGAAGCGAGAAAATTTGGGTTTGTTCGACTCAGCTTTGACTTCATCTAACTCTGAGGGTGAAGACAGGGATGGCCATTTCATCATACAAGACCCTCGCGCGGGGCGGGTTTATCATGTTCCAGTCCGAGTGCGTTGCACACCAAACCACAAATCTCGGTTTGTTTGATATCGGCTGGTGTATGGGAAAATGCCGAGCCAATCAAAAAGAGTGGAACTTCACGTTCACAAGCCAACACTCCACCATGACTGCGGTCATTGTTCATACCATGATCACTGGTGACCAGTATTTGATAACCCTCTGCTAACCACGTTGGCATTAGGTGAGATAAAATCACATCCGCCATTCGAGCCGTATTTCGATACTGCGGTGAATCAAGGCCGAATTTATGTCCTGCATCATCGATGTTCATTGGGTGAATCAGCAAAAAGTCAGGTTGATATTGGCGTCGTAGATATTCGGCGTCTAGAAACAATGCTTCATCAGGATAGTGATCCCAGTGATAAAAGCAGCCATGTTGAATATTGAGGGTGTCATCGTGAGTGACGCGATCGCGAATGGCGTCGTAAGGCGCTCGGTTATAAAGCTCACTGACCCAGTGATAGGCCGCGGCTGCCGTGATTTTGTGCTGGTTTTTGGCGAGACTGAAAATCGACTCGAAATGTGATAAGCGCACAACATTGTTATTGGTTATGCCGCTTACTACTGGTGGAACGCCCGTAAGTAAACACTCATACAAAGGACGTGATAACGACGGAAGTTCACTTTGAACCTGGTGTAACGTTGCTTGCTGTTGTTCTATTAACCCTTGCAAGTAGCCCATGCAGTCATGGGCTACTTGATAATTGAGTCCATCAAGAACAACAAGGATAACCTTATTGCTCATAGTGCTACCTCTATTGTTGGTACATCATTACTTGTTCTTGCCATTGACGCGCCAACTGGCGAGACGATTTTTCCCAAGCAGTAAAGTCTTTAATAGGGTGAACATTTTTGTATTGTTCGTTTGGTAGCAATTTCGCTTGAATCGATTCAGGCAATTTTACATTAGTGCGAATAGGGCGGGCGTAGCCTTCAGCTAAGTTGATTTGGCCAGCATCACTAAAGATGTATTCGCGAGCCAATTTGGCCGCATTCGGATGTTGAGCGTATTTATTGATTAGCGTTGCGTAGCCAGAAATGATCGAACCTTCTTTAGGAATACTCACGCTAAAACGGTCGTGATCAATTTGGTCACGATAGTTCAGTGCGTTGAAATCCCACATGATAGCGACTTCAATTTCCCCTTTTTCTAGGTTAGCTACTGAAGGATCGGCAAGTGATAAACGACCTTGTTTTGCCAGTTTGGCGAAGAAATCCATACCCGGTTTTAGGTTCTTTTCACTCCCACCAAATGCCATTGCTGCAGCGAGAATAGCGTTGTTGGCTTGCGCTGCAACACCCACGTCACCGACTGCTACTTTGTAGTCACCGTCGAGCACATCTTGCCAAGATTTTGGAGCATTCTTAACCAGTTTATTGTTCGAGATAAAAGCGATCGTGCCTGTATAGCCAAGCGCCCAGTAACCCTCTTTGTCTTTAGCCCAATCAGGAATGTCATCCCAAGTGGTAGGTTTGTAGGGTTGTACGACACCTTTGCTTACCGCAACTTTGGCAAACGCGAAACCAACGTCACCGATATCCGCCGTCGCATTTTTCTTTTCAGCAGCAAATTTAGCAATTTCTTGGGCCGAGCTCATATCCGTATCTTGGTGTTTTAAACCGTATTTGGTGTTGAGATCTTGCCAAGTACCTTTCCAGTTTGCCCAAGAATCTGGCATGCCAACGCTGTTGACTGTACCTTCTTGCTGAGCTTTTTGGATTAACGTTGTGACATTATCTTCAGCGTGAGCGGAAGATATCAGGCTAAAAGCCAGTAAACTGGCCGTAAACAGTGTGTTTTTCATGATAGTCGCCTTCCATTGGACTAGTTCAGTTTGTTCCTTTTTTTACACTATAGAACGATTGTGACAGGATTAGTGCGTTTTTATTAAGCGAAAATGAAGATGAACTGATTAAAATTCATTCTAATCTAGCGTTTCATATAACTTATACAAGAAATTCATATAAGAATTATAAATTATCTATATTATTAGAACATGAGTCTGGACTAGGTCAGGGTGGAGATGGTGTTATCAACAGGCGCGCCAGCCAAAATTAGAGATGTAATACGTGAGCGAATTATTTCAGGCGGTATGACGTCAGGTCAGAAACTGCCCTCAGAGCGTGAGATGACGGAGCTGTTCTCCACCACGCGCGTCACCTTAAAAGATGCCTTAGTGGCGTTAGAAACAGAAGGTTTGATTTATCGTGAAGAGCGACGTGGTTGGTACATTTCACCGCCGCGTATTCGCTATAACCCTTTGTCGCGAAGCCACTTTCACAAAATGATTCAAGAGCAGCAAAGAATCGCTGAGACAAAAATTATTTCGGTAAGAACAGATATTGCCCATGGCGAAATCGCTCAAGCGTTAGAACTGCGAGCCTTTACGCCGGTACACATCATTGAACGCTTACGTTATATCGATGGTCGGGCAGTACTGTTTGTTGAAAACTGTCTGATTGAAACCTTATTTCCAGGCATATTGCAGCAAAATATCGCTGCTTCATTGACCGAGCTCTACTCTCGTCACTACGGCTATGAGACTCAGCGATCTCGTTTTCAAGTGATTCCAACCGCAGCTCCCGCTCATGTTGCCAAGGCGCTCAATTTGGCAGCAGGTCAGCCTGTACTCAAAATTTGTCGAGTTAACTACAAAAGTGATGGGCAGATTATGGATTGTGAGTTTGAATATTGGCGCCCTGATGCGGTGATGATCACCATCGACAGTCAGGGCGATATCTACTGATTACTCAGCGGTGGCGAGCTGAGGTTGTTTAAGAGATTGAAGAACCGCAGTGAGGGATGGCAATACGGTATGACCGAGCTGTTTTATCTCTTCAGTCGGTGCAACAAGATCAGGAATCTGGTAGGTGATCATGTTCGCTGCGACGGCTGCTAATACACCATTATTGGAGTCTTCAAACGCTAAACACTGGCTTGGTTCGACATTGAGGCGCTCAGCTGCGAGCAGGTAGATTTCTGGATCCGGTTTACCGCGTTTGACTTCACAACCTGTGCTGTAAGAATCGAAGTATTGATCTAATCCTGCCAGTTGCAATTTTATTTCAGCGATCTCTTTACGCGTTGAGGTGGCCACTGCGGTTGGAATACCGCTCGATTTCAACCATTTCAACAAGTCGATAACCCCATCTTTTACTGGAATCGCTTGAGTGGTCACGACGGCATCATAACGAGAGCGCCATGCTTCATGTAGTACTGGGTAATCAAGTTCTGGACCATAGCCATCACGTAACACCTGTTCGATACCAGCCGCATTTCGGCCGATGATATTAAGATAAACATCTTGTAAAAAAGGCACATTGATAGCAGTACAAGCTTGCTCAAAGACCCGCATACACACACGTTCAGTATCGAGTAGCAAACCATCCATATCGAAAATTGCAGCTTGGAATTTCATAACACCAGTATAAATAGAAGAATTTGGTGAACATTGTCACATAAAGTGCTTATTAAAGAAACGACAAGACACCTCGGAAGGTGTCTTGGTGTAAGAGATAATCACTCGGTAGTGCTTAATATTAAGCCACGTTTTGGTCGTATTGTGCTTCCAGTTGGTTGGCTTTTTGGAACAATGGTAATGCCGCCAGATTCACATAGTAACGTTTCAAGTTAGGGTAACTATCGAGTTGTCCGAGCTGCGATAATACTTCAGGAATGAAGGACATCATAATATCAGCCCCAGTTAACTTGTTGGCGACAAGATAAGTTTTGTCTTGAAGCTCTTGGTTTAAGTAGCCAACCACTTTTTCTAATTCGATTTGTGAGTACTTGTCGAGAAATTGAGTTGGGGAACCATCTTTCGCCAAAAATATTTTTAACAGTAGCGGTACCATGGCCGAGCTTTCGGCAAAGTGCATCCATTGTAAATAGAGCGCGTAGTCTTGTGTGCCGCGCGAGGGAGCAAGTTTATCGCCAGCATACTGGTCGATGAGATACTCTGTAATCGCCCCAGACTCTGCTAAAACAAAACCGTCTTCATCAA
Source organism: Vibrio tritonius (assembly GCF_001547935.1). NCBI lineage: Bacteria > Pseudomonadati > Pseudomonadota > Gammaproteobacteria > Vibrionales > Vibrionaceae > Vibrio > Vibrio tritonius. The sequence goes on along the minus strand of NZ_AP014636.1, from coordinate 1,693,281 downwards.
TCACCGGAGATTTTCCCAATGGGTGAATCGCACGCAGTTCTGCAGGGGCAAGTTGGGTTTGGCTATCGCGTTGGTAGGCTTTAATTGAGTAATCAATCCCTAATTCTTCAAGTAACCAGATAATGCGTTTAGAGCGAGATTTATTAAGGTGATGTAGGGTTATCATGGATTAAGCCTCGATAGGTTGGTTAATTTTAACGACCAATTTGCCAAAGTTTTTTCCTTCCAATAGGCCGATAAAAGCATCAGGTGCGGCAGCTAAGCCTTCAACCATTTGCTCTTTGTATTGGATTTTTCCTTCTTCAACCCATTGTCCCATTTGTTGGGCAAACTCTGGGTAACGATGGCCATAATCATCAAAAATGATAAATCCTTGCACTTTTATGCGCTTAATCAGCAGTAAGCCCATGAGTTTAGATGAGCGGTCTGGGCCTTCTGGTAGGCTGGTGGCGTTGTATTGAGACACCAAACCACAAAGAGGAATACGTGCTTTAGCATTAAGTAAAGGCATCACTGCATCAAATACTTTTCCGCCGACGTTTTCGAAGTAAACATCGATTCCTTTATTACATGCTGTCGCCAAATCCTGTGCGAAAGTAGGAGACTTGTGGTCAATGCACGCGTCAAAACCTAACACTTCTGTCGCGTAACGGCACTTCTCTTCACCACCTGCGATACCAACCACGCGACAACCTTTTAGTTTGCCTATTTGTCCCACGGTGGCGCCGACAGCTCCAGTAGCAGCTGCCACCACAATGGTTTCACCTTCTTGTGGGGCACCAATATCGAGTAATCCCATATAAGCGGTAAAGCCTGGCATACCGAGAATGCCTAACGCGTAAGACGGCTGTTCTGGGTTGTTACCTAATTTCAATAATCCTTCACCATTAGAGATTGAATACCCTTGCCAACCTGAGTAAGACAACACCCATTCACCAACCGCAAAATCGCCATTTTGGGACTGTTCAACCTGACATACCGTACCGCCGACCATGGTATGGTTGAGTTCAACACCTGCTGCATAAGACTCAGCATCACTCATGCGGCCACGCATATAAGGGTCAAGCGATAAGTAGATGGTTCTTAAAAGAACTTCACCTTCTTTTAGATCACGCACCGGAGCTGATTCGAGACGAAAGTTAGCTTGAGTTGGAGCACCAACAGGGCGAGATGCTAAAACGATGCGTTGATTTTGAATACTGCTCATAAATGAGCCTCCTTTATTAGACCGGTCGTCTAGTTGTGTAGGGTAAAAAATCCGCTTTTTTAAGCGGATCAATAATTAGTTACCGTTGAGCCATTGCTCAGTGGTTTGTAGCGCGAGTTGCAAACTGGAATCATCCTGACGAATTTTATTAAGTAAGCTTGCTCCAAGCCATAAATCATACAGTCGCTCGGCCATCACATTGCTATCTAATGGGCTGATATCTCCGGCTTTTATGCCATGTTCGATGCAATCAGCAAGCATAGCAATAATCTTATTGGTCCCTTTTAGAAAGACTAACCGCATTGGCTCGGAGAGATCCGTGACTTCACCTGCTAACTTGACGACTAAGCACTGCCCTTGATCACATTGATTACTGTTGTGTTCAGCCCAGTAATGCCAGTAGCGCATGATGCGTTGATAGAAATTGCCATCCGAGTGGTAAAACAGGGCATCGATTTTTTCAACATAGCGAGCGAAGTAATCTTCTAACAAAGCTTCGCCAAATTGTTCTTTAGATTGAAAATAATGATAAAAGGATCCCTTGGGTACATCGGCATTCTTTAAGAGTTCTGCCAGTCCCATCCCGGTGAATCCTTTTTTCGCGACAAGCTGATAGCCCACGTCGAGGATATGTTGTCGAGTATCGAGTGTTTTACTGTTCATATTGGTAACTATAGTTGAGAATAGACCAGTCGTCTAGTCTGTTTGCTAAGCATTTTTTCGAGAGGCTTCCTTGCTCGTCGCTTGGTTTTCTTAGAAGTCGGGCTTGGCGGTAAAAGTCATCGGTTGTCGAGTATATGGATGAGTAAAGCTAAGCTGCTCCGCATGTAAATGGAGGCGATCAGCTTTTGTTCCATATAGGTCGTCACCTTTGATTGGTAAATTGAGCCCCTGACTATGTGCACAGTGTACTCTCAATTGATGGGTTCGGCCGGTATGAGGATAAAGATAAACACGGCTGCTGCCATCATTTTCTTGAGCGATACATTCCCAGGTGGTTAGTGCCGGCTTACCGTGTTCTAAACAGACAATTTGACGTGGTCGATCGTTTAAATCACCTCTCAACGGTAGAGTAATTTCGCCGTGTTGTTCGTTGACTTTCCCGCTAAGAATCGCAACGTAGCGTTTTTTCACTTGTCTTGTAATGAACTGTTTTTGCAGTTGTTTATTGGCTCGTTTAGTCAGTGCAAATACCAGTAAACCTGAAGTTGACATGTCGAGGCGATGTAACACAAATAGCCCTTCTTTATCGGAAAATCGCTCCGTCAGACGAGTTGCTACTGAGTCTTTGATGTGAACGCCAGGAACGGAAAGTAGTTCGGCTGGTTTGTTGACGACAACAATCGCTTCATCTTGATAGAGGATTTCAATTTCTTTATCTTGCGCTGGATTTTGCAGTAATGGGTTATCGTCCAGAGTCATGTTTTTAAGCATATGAGAAAGAATAGGAAAACACTTGTTCTGGCAAGCTGGATAGTATTTTTTGTGCTGACGAATTTCAGATTTTGGCGATTTACCCCACCAAAACTCAGCCATGCAAATAGGCGTAAATTGATGCTTAAAGGCATACTGCAGCAGTTTGGGGGCTGCGCATTCTCCAGAACCCGCCGGTGGTGTCAATTTGGGGAACTCAGCAAAAATATCCAGTAATGATTTGGTTTCTCCAGAGCAATTTAGTAGTTGATATTGCTCAAAAAGATGTTGTTGAAGTTTTGCCGAGCGATGCTTGCGCTCTTGCTTCAGATCGGCTAGTTGGCTTTCAAATGCTTCGATCTTAACATTCACTTCATTGTGTATCTGCAACCAATGAGCTTTAAGCTCTTGTTGGCGACGTTTCTCTGCGACACTTTCACGTGCCAATTGCGCTAAGCGTTCTTCCTGAAGGGAATTGGGGCTATTTTGTGCAATGGATTCTCGTTCAGCCTTACGAAGTTTTCGTTGCTCAATAATGGTGAGGCGTAGAGCTTCAGTTTCTTGTTGAGCCTCTTTTTCTAACCTTGCTAGCTGGCGCAGAAGATGTTCACGCTGTTGGCTTTGCTCTAAAGATTTCACTTGCTGATTAATTGCAGCGATTTCGTCTGCCTCTTGACGAAATAGCGTTGCTCCAGAGAGTCGATCGTAAACGGGCGGAACAAATCCTGGTTGAATGAGTTGATCGGCGAGTAGTCCAGAAAAAGCAGACAAAAAACCCAGTGCACCTTGCGCGTTTTTTACCACTAATACGCCAAACATTTTTCCATTGTAATCACCGTTTTTCTCATCGAGACGACCTTCACTATCTAAACCAAACGGATGCGACCAATCACTCTGTTCGAGCAAATGTTGCTGAAGCTGTTTAGCGGCCATTTCACATAGTGGGTGCGGTTCGTAGCAAAATGGATAAGTAAACTTTTCCGGTAGTGCTATCGCAGAGACATCAGATAAGAAAGGTGTGAAACAAGAGTTTTTAGATTGCATGGCGTAATTGTAGGCACTAGTGGTTGAGACGCAGGCATTGTACCGATGCAAGATCGAAATGCCAGAGGATTTAAATTTATCAATGAGTAACTTTACTTTGATAATCAAACTAACTAGACTTTAGAAAATTTGATAATCAAAGTATTTAACCATGGCTACGACTCTTTGTTCGAAATCACATACCTTTTCCTATAGTAATACCGAAGGGGAAAAGCAAACCCTTTATGTCCTGCTTTTAACGGTTATTACCATGACCGTAGAGATAACCGCAGGTTCTCTATTTGGTTCCATGGCGCTGCTGGCCGATGGCTGGCATATGGGCACCCACGCCGCTGCTTTCTGTATTACCCTTTTTGCGTTGCGTTATTCTCGAAAAAACCAGGATTCACGCCACTATTCTTTTGGCACTGGTAAAGTGAGTGTACTGGGGGGCTTCACTAGCGCTGTTGGGTTAGAAATTGTGGCGCTATTGATGGTGGTGGAATCCATTCATCGCTTATTCAGTCCTCAAACTATTGAATTCAATGAGGCGATTTTTGTTGCGGTAATAGGCTTGACGGTCAATGTAGTTAGTATGTTCCTATTGCATGACCATCATGACCATCATGACCATCATGACCATCATGACCATCATGACCATCATGAGCATGGACATTCCCATGCTCACCACCATGAAGACCACAATATTAAAGCGGCTTACATGCATGTCTTGGCTGACGCTTTAACCTCGGTGTTGGCTATTGTTGCTCTGATTGTGGGGAAATATTTAGGTTGGGTATGGCTTGATCCTATTATGGGTATCGTTGGTGCATTAGTCATCACTAAGTGGGCGTGGGGTTTACTACGTCAAACGGCGCCAATATTGCTGGATGCTCAAGTAGATGAAAAATATGAGCAACTTATCCTAGCTAAAATTGTTCAAAGTGGAGCGACCGTGCAAGATCTCCATATGTGGAAAGTGAGTGCTAATCATTATGCAGCGATGATGACGCTGGTTTCTGACAACGGTAAAGATGTCGCCTTTTTTAGACATGAGTTAGAAGAATTTGATAAGATCAGCCACTTAACGATTGAGGTACAGCCATCAGGCAGGTAAAGATGCAGCCATTAGCCGACTTAAATAATTTGCTTACAGAGTTCTATGACAAGATGTCGTCGTGGGAACAAGCGGTCGTGAAAGATACTCCGTTCTCCTTGGCACAAGTGCACACGTTAGAGGTGCTTGGCAGTCACGGCGCTATGCGGATGAAAGAGTTGGCTAATCGTTTGGGTATTACGACGGGAACGTTAACCGTTCAAGTGGATAAACTGGTTAAAGCCGGTCTTATTGAACGTCATTCTTTAGAAGGCGACCGCCGCTCTATTTTGGTTGCGTTGACAGATGAAGGCCAGCAGGTCTTTCAAACACACAATGTGTTGCATCTCCAGTTAACCGAAGATCTCACCCGCCACTTTTCACCTGAGCAGCAGCAAGTATTAAGTGACATGTTGCGCCAGATGAACCAAGAGTTTTAATCCTTTCATTGCCATAGGTCACAAGTGGTTTTTCAGATTCTAGGTTTGTGACTTTTATTATGGTCTGTTTTTCTAGCGCAATCACGAAAGGTATCGTCATTCGTGCTTTTGTCCAGAAGGGAGCTTACTGATAAGCTCTTATGCCGTGTTACTTCTTTTCAAACTATTTTCAAATCAGTGTTTTGCTTAATAGTGCTACCCTCTCGAGGGCACAGAATTTTGAGGTTTCTTCGGTGTATTCACACAATTGATATTAGGCACTAAAATATTATTGTTTATAAAATGTGATATTCCTCCATTGTTTAATGCTCTATTGTAAATTTACTGTCAGAGGATTTGGCTTGTGTCATGGTTTTGTTTGCTGGTTTAAAATATTAATCATTAATTAGATATCTATCCAGAATAATTAAAATATATATTTGTAATTTTTATATTTAATTCTACAAATGAAAATTGACCGTAAAATTACAAAGTAAAAATACAGTTAAAACTATTAATTTGGAATGTCTATCCCAAAATTTGTACATTACTCTTAAGAAGTGATTATTTTTTGACGATTTTGATCCATTATATGTCGCACTTTGTTTTAGCTAACCATTTGTCTTCCCGTATCAATGTGGAGACTCATTATGACTACAAAGAGTTGGCATTATAAAGTGTAGGTAAAATAAGAAGATACCCTTCGGTAACTTGCAATGGCTAGGCAAGTCGAATACGTATCAACGAAGCAGGCGCATTGATTAGATAAGGTGACTTGCTATTGCTAAATACCAATCTCAACTATTGAAAATAAAGGCTTACGGAGAATTGATATGAGCAACATCCAAGCATGGCGTACAAGCATCATGACTTATGTTAAAGCAGCATTCGGTTAGAAAATCGACGTTCAAACAGACCAAAAACGACGATAAACCTTAGGCAAGGTTTTTGTACAGTACAAGATTTTCGTGATAACTGAAGGTGAATGGTAGTGTCTTTAACAGCAAAACAATTTGTAGCGACTTGGCTTCTCCTTTCGGGCGTTGCCGCTTCCGCTGTCGCTGCAGAGTCTCAGAATACACAACAAGTGTATGAGATGGAAAAAATGACTGCGACTCAGGCTTATCAAGAAGGTAAGTTGCTGAGAGCTCAATTAAAAAATATCAAAGCCCGTCCATTTTTGAAATATGCGGCAGATAAAGGTGATGCACAGGCTGCGTACTTGTATGCAATGGAGTTGTCTAACTACAACACCACTATTCGTACACCTCCAAAGGCTCAGGAATATTTACTTAAAGCAGCCCGTGAGGGTAATCGTCAGGCGATGCAGCATCTTTACTTAAAAGGTGATTGGCTGCGTATTCGAGAAAGAAAATACTGGCAAAATCATTACCATGATGCACTTGTTACACTAGGTCAAACCGACCCAGCTCAAGCGTTGTACGGCCTGGCTCAGTATTACGAAAAATCAGCCCCGGAACTGTCAGAATATTACTTAAAAAAATCGATGACGTTTGATGTGCCAAGGGCATTAATGCAAAAAGCAGCTGAACTAGAGCAAGGTGCTGGCACTTACCTATTACCAGGTGGTCGTGATAAAGCCGTTAGTAAACTGTACGAGCAAGCAGCCGATACAGGTTACATGCCAGCCATACGTAATTATATCCAGCGTTTGGAAGATGAAGGTAATTACCAAGAAGCATTTAAATGGCGTGAAAGGGCTGTTAAGGAAGGTGATTTAACTTCGTTAGCGGCAGTTGCAATCATTTTGAGTGGTTACAGCAGCAATTACTCCTTTATCCAAGAAGATTTAGCTAAGGCCAAGGCTTACTATGACGTATACCTTGAAACAGCAGGTACAGACAGACTAGATGTTCTATACCAAAACGTAGAAAGACATTACTCAGATATTATGAAAACCATTTCACCCAAAGATGTTGAAAAGTCGAAAGCGATTGAAGTTAAATTGAAAAAGCAACAAGCTTTTTATAACCATGATCTTTATTGGGATATTTAACCGGGTGACGAGTGGTAAAATTGCACCACCCCATTATTCAAGAGTATTGTTAGCAAAGTTATTTTTGGAAACTAGATCATATTTTACTAAATTGATGCGATGAGTTTGCTCATTGAGTGAATAGAATAGCTGGGTAAAAAGTTGCTTGGTCGTTGAATAAATAATCTATAGGTTGTATATTGTTCAACGCAGTTAATGCAACAAATTAAATATTATATAAATAATCGTACAGGCTTAAATAAGATAAATTACTTTTGGTAGCGAAATAAATAAATCGGCTTAAAGCTACTGATATTTGTACGGTTATATCAAATACATTGGATATAGAAATAACGTCGGACTAAGTATGGGTATGGTTGCGCATACATAGTCAAATTCATTAACAACGATTGGCATAGGTAGTGGAGACATAACATGTCTAAAGAAGGAAGTGTAGCTCCTAAAGAGCGGATTAATATCAAATATGTTCCGGCAACGGGAGATGCACAGGCTGAAGTGGAATTACCACTTAAAACCTTAATTGTAGGTGATTTCAAAGGTCATACCGAAGATACACCACTTGAAGAACGCACCACCGTTTCTGTTGATAAAAACAACTTTGAAGCAGTGATGCGCGAAAGCAATCTAAAACTAAGCACCACAGTGAAGAATAAACTGACAGACGAAGAAGACGCTGAGCTTCCAGTTGAAATCAGTTTTAATTCTCTTGCTGACTTCGCTCCTGATTCTGTCGCGTCTCAGGTTCCTGAATTGAAAAAGTTGATTGAGTTGCGTGAAGCACTTGTCGCTCTAAAAGGTCCGCTAGGTAACATCCCAGCATTCCGTGAGCGTTTGCAAGACCTTCTTAACTCTGAAGAGTCACGTGAAAAACTGCTGTCTGAATTGAATTTAGTTAGTAGTGAGCAAGAGTGATTCATCGCTTTAGCTTGACTTAATACTTTTGTCATAAATCTATTTCAGGAACAAAACATATGTCTACAACAGACTCAGCTTTAGAGAATGGTCAGTTAGCTGCAACTGGTAGCTTGCTCGACGAAATCATGTCTCAAACTCGCATCGCACCTAGTGAAGAAGGCTATGACGTAGCGAAAAAAGGCGTTGCTGCTTTTATCGAAAACCTCATTGGTTCAGATCAGACGGCTGAACCAGTAAACAAATCTCTTGTCGACCAAATGTTGGTTGAGCTTGATAAAAAAATCAGTGCTCAAATGGATGAGATTCTGCACAACGAATCTTATCAACAACTAGAATCGTCATGGCGTGGTCTGAAGCTTTTCGTTGACCGTACTGATTTCCGTGAAAACAACAAAGTAGATATTCTTCATGTTACAAAAGGAGAACTTCTAGAAGACTTTGAATTTGCGCCAGAAACAGCACAAGCAGGTCTATACAAACACGTATACTCTTCTGGCTACGGTCAATTCGGTGGTGAACCAACAGGTGCGATTATTGGTAACTACTCATTCACACCATCGACACCAGATATGAAGCTACTTCAGTACATGGGCGCACTTGGCGCTATGGCTCATGCTCCATTCATCTCGAGTGTTGGTCCTGAATTCTTCGGCATCGATTCATTTGAAGAGCTACCAAACATCAAAGATGTAAAATCCATTTTTGAAAGCCCTAAATACACTAAGTGGCGCGCACTTCGTGAGTCTGAAGATGCTCGTTATCTTGGCCTTACTGCACCACGTTTCTTGTTGCGTGTTCCTTACGACCCAACAGAAAACCCAATTAAAACCTTTAACTACACTGAAAATGTAAGTGACTCTCACGAGCACTACTTGTGGGGTAACACTGCATTCGCTTTTGCAACTCGTCTAACTGACAGCTTTGCTAAGTACCGCTGGTGTCCAAACATCATCGGCCCACAAAGTGGCGGTGCGGTTGAAGATCTTCCTGTACACGTGTTCGAATCAATGGGTGCATTGCAGTCTAAGATTCCAACAGAAGTGCTTATCACTGACCGTAAAGAGTTTGAACTTGCTGAAGAAGGCTTCATTGCCCTAACTATGCGTAAAGGCAGTGACAACGCAGCGTTCTTCTCTGCAAACTCAATTCAAAAACCAAAAGTATTCCCGAATACGAAAGAAGGTAAAGAAGCAGAAACCAACTACAAACTTGGTACGCAGCTTCCTTACATGATGATCATCAACCGTCTAGCACACTACATTAAAGTGCTACAACGCGAACAAATCGGCTCTTGGAAAGAGCGTCAAGATCTTGAGCGTGAGTTGAACGGTTGGATCAAACAGTACGTTGCAGATCAGGAAAATCCACCAGCAGATGTTCGTAGCCGCCGTCCTTTGCGTGCAGCGAAAATCGAAGTTTCCGATGTTGAAGGAAACCCAGGTTGGTACCAGGTATCTCTAGCTGTTCGTCCGCACTTTAAATATATGGGTGCTAACTTCGAACTGTCACTAGTAGGCCGTCTGGATCAAGCATAATCATGACTTACATTGCACCCGAAGAGAGTGCATTTGGAGTTGGCTTCTTTGAACGTCTAGAAGCCGGCTCTAAACCCATGTCTCTGACCCAAGGTCCAGATGCATGGGATGTGCTCGAGTCAGTTAAACGTAACGTATCGAATATTCTGAATACCCGAGTGGGTGGTGCTGAGAGTTCCCCTCAACTTGGTTTAATCGATTTTAACGATGCAACCCTTGAAACCATGGATTTGTCATTACGGATAAGACTAGCAATTCAGAACTGTTTGCAGACTTATGAACCAAGGTTAGCCAATATCCAGGTTCGAGCCGAGAGTAATGAGCATGATCCGTTGTCATTGCGATTCCACATTGTTGCCATGCTCAACAGTGAGGCTTTACATGACAAAGTGCAATTTAATTTGCTTTTGGACCAAAACCGTCAGTACCGAGTGTTCTAAATTATTATGACTCAAGATAAGTATTTCAGAGAAGAACTCGCCTTTTTGAAGGAGCAAGGGAAAGAATTTACGGAAATTCACCCTCAATTAGCTCGTTTTCTTCATGGCCGCAATACCGATCCAGATGTGGAACGCCTGCTAGAAGGTTTCGCATTCTTGACCGCGCGTCTGCGAGAAAAGGTAGAAGATGAGTTCCCTGAACTTACTCATTCGATGATTAATATGCTTTGGCCGAATTACCTTCGTCCAGTACCGAGCATGAGTATCGTTGCTTTTGATCCGGATAAAAGTGTTAGCGAAAAGCAGACTGTTGCCCGTGGCACTCAGTTAGACAGCAAACCTGTTTTTGGCACCAAGTGTCATTTTCGTACGTGTCGCGATGTTGAGCTATACCCGCTTCGCTGTTTGAATGTCAGTGCGGAACACTCGCGTGAATCCACCATTCTTAGCCTAGATATGTGCATTAATGGTGATATTAGTGCTGGTGAAGCGAAATTAGATACTTTGCGTTTTTACCTAGGTGGGGATAAATACAGCTCGCAAATGCTGTACCTTTGGCTAAATCATTATCTGGGTAAAATGACGGTTGAAGTGAATGGAGTAGAGTTCGCTTTGCCGCGTAATGCGTTTGCAACAGTGGGGTTTGATAGTGAGCAAGCGCTGCTACCTTACCCAAAGAACGTCTATGAAGGTTACCGAATCCTTCAGGAATATCTTTCTTTCCCTGAAGCATTTCATTTTGTGGACATTAAAGGGCTTAATCAGGCGTTACCGAAGCAGGTTAGTGGTGAATTTACCCTAAAAATCTACTTCTCAAAAACGTTGCCCACTGATGTTCGCGTTCGTAATGACAATTTTCAATTGTACTGCACACCTATCATTAATCTGTTTGAGCATGATGCGGATCCAATTGATCTTAATGGCAAAAAAACAGAATACCGAGTGATTCCCTCAAGTCGTTATCCTGCTCATTACGAAGTCTTTAGTATCGACAGCGTAACGGGCTGGCAAGATTCTATGCAATCAGGTCGTCGAGTCCGTGGTGAAAAACGTGTTTATTCCGCATTCGAAACCTTCCAACACGAAGTAGAGCGTGCGCGCAATCGCAAAGCTTTGTACTACCGCTCTCGTACCAAAGATAGCATCCGTGGTGATGGTTTTGATTCATTCATCTCTTTTGTGCGCAGTGATGAAACGGTATCAACGGGAGTTGATGAAGCAGTATCAATAAAGTTGACTTGTACTAACCGTTTACTGCCTTCAGAACTTGGTGTTGGTGACATTTGCGAACCAACTGACACGTCTCCACCTTATGCAACATTCCGTAATATTTCTGTACCAACACAGTCGCTTCGTCCAGTGTTGGATGGCAGCTTGTTGTGGACATTGATTTCCAATTTATCACTTAACTATCTCTCTTTGCTCTCTAAAGATGCGTTGAGCAGTGTGTTACGCGCTTATGACTTCCGTGCTTTGGTTGACAGACAAGCAGAACGCATTGGTCGTCAACGTCTTGAAGGCATCCTGAATATTGAATCGAAGCCAGTAGATAAAATCTTGCGTGGCTTACCGGTTCGTGGCTTGCAATCCACCTTGTATGTTGATCAAACCAAGTTTGGTTCAGAGGGGGATTTATACCTGTTTGGTACGGTGTTAAGTCACTTTTTTGCTTTATATGCGAGCATCAATTCGTTCCACGAATTGATTATCGTGAACTTTACTAACCAAGAGAAGTATACATGGGGAACTCAGAGCGGAATGCAGCCGTTGATCTAACGCTTGCTGATGAGCAGATGCCCCAGCCGCATTTGCCCGACAACGTGCGTTCGTACAACTTCTACCAATTGGTTGAATTGCTGCAAAAAGTGAACGAATTCAATCCCGAAGATGAGGAATGGGAGCGTCAATGCCGTTTGGTGTTTAGTGCCAATCCGAGTCTAGGATTTTCTCCATCTGATGTGATGTCGTTGGATGAGAGAACCGATGAACGAATGATTATGCTCACCAACTTCTTTGGTTTGTCAGGGGCGCAATCACCGTTACCTGGTTTTATAACTGAGCAGTTAGCGACAGAAGATCCAGGTGGTTACAAACAACCGTTTTTTGATTTTTTCAATAACCGGTTAATCAACTTAGTGTATCGAGTTTGGCGTAAATATCGTTATTACGTTCGTTTTCAGCCTGATGCACAAGACGATTTTTCATCTCAGCTGTTTGCTTTGGTTGGCTTAGGCGATCCGAACTTGCGGGGAGACGCACCAATTAACTGGTGCAAGATGTTGGCTTACTCAGGAACTTTGGCAGGACGTAGTCGTTCGCCTCAAGTGGTTGCTGGGATTATCGCACACTGTTTTGATTTACCAGAAGTTGAAATTCGACAGTGGGTGAGACGCAAAGTGGCTATTGGCAAAGAACAACAATGCGCTTTGGGTTTGCAGAATGCACAACTCGGTATGGACACTGTGATTGGTGAAACTGTTGTGGATTGTAATGGTAAATTTACCATATGTATCAATAAATTAACGAGAGACCGCTTTGCGGACTTTCTTCCTTCAGGCAAAGAATATCAGCCATTATGTAAATTGGTTGAAGTGATTTTGCGTGAACAAATGGCTTATGACCTTGAACTGACGATGGCTGAGGATGAGGCACCAAAATTAGAACTTGGCGCTGATAAAGGTATCGCATTGGGTTGGACATCTTTCCTCGGTGATAACGTTCAAGATCAACACGTATTAATTCAGGTGAGGCAATAACAATGAACCAAGCAGCACAGCCTTCACTCACTCTATTAGTGACCAACGTACAGTTATTGGAATCAGGGCTTTCCGCGCAGTCAACTTGGACTCAAACGGGTGGCACGATTGGCTCAGACAGCTTTGCCACTTGGCGTTTAAAAGATAATCAAGGTCAGGTACATCCTGTTCATTGTGAAATCTTAATGGTCGATGGCGCTTTTTGTTTAAAAGACCGTTGTGGTGCGACTTATGTTAATGGATCGCATATGCCACTGGGTTTAAACAAACTGGCCAAATTAGAACATAAAGACGAAGTGACGGTTGGACCGTATCAAGTTCGCGTGCTTCGTGGTGCGGTCGCAGAAGATCCGACCAACGGTTCACTGGATACTATGTTCAGTTCCGATGAGATCGATTTACTAGCCGATGCGCCATTTGATGAAAATGAAGTATCAGTGGATGAGCAAAAAATAGATGCAGATCCATTGCTTGCATTAGATGCATTGCAAACCAACGATGATGAAGAAGAGTCGCTGATCGATGCACCGAAGGTTGAACATAATGAAGAATCAGAGTCATTAGTGCCTGAGGATAATCTGGTTCTTAATGAATTAAGTTACACACCTCAGGCTGACAGTGATTACGAAATGACATCTTCAATTAGTTTGAAACGAATCTTGGGGTTTGGTTTGTGGAAAAAATCGGCGCCTCAACAAGAGGATGCAGTGGCTAGCGTTCAAGTTGCAGAACGCCCACAACCTAACTCGGCTTACACACATAATAACGACACAACAATTAACAACGTATCAGAGGGCTCACCAATGGATGACAAAGTATTGGATTTACTCGAAGAAGAAGTTGCGAAAAGCATCAATCCTGATCATATCGAACAGCATCACACCCCAGCAGAACGTCCAGTTTCTGGTGGTCAACACCTATTAACGGGTCCAATGCTACAAGGCTTAGGTGTTGACTTAAGCGATGAGCACGACATGAACCGTATGCACCTTCTATCTGAAGAGCTAGGTCAGTCTCTGCAAGCTTGTGTGAAAGGTTTACTTGACCTTCACCAACAGGTGAGCGAAGGCCGTTTTGGTACGTTAAACCGCAATCTTCAACCGATAGAAGATAACCCACTGCGTTTGGGGCTTTCTTACGAAGAAACTGTACGTACTATGTATGATTCAGACAAAAGCATGGTGCATTTATCAGCACCAGCAGCGATTGAAGAAAGCTTGAAGAATGTGCGTGACCATAACGATGCAATGCAACATGCCACTTCAGAAGCGCTTAGCCAAATTCTGGCTGCTTTTTCGCCACAAGTACTGATGCGTCGTTTCCAGCATTACAGAAGAAATACCGATTCTCAACATACATCCGATCAAGCTTGGGCTTGGGATATGTACTGCAGCTACTATCAAGAACTGACTTCAAACCGTCAGCGCGGTTTTGAAAAACTGTTCTGGGAAATTTTTGAGCAAGCTTACGACAAGAAAATCCGTGAGAAACAACTGGAGCTGTAAAAGTGAAGAAACTGCTGTTATTGCTGTTTCCGCTTATCTTGTTAACTGCTTGTAGTAGCAGTGGTTCTTCTGAAGGGAGTGATGCAGAAGACGCCTACAACCCAGCGAAACAGCCAACTAAGGTCACACTTAGCCTAGTTGCCGATGAAGGGGTTAACCCAAATATTTGGGGTGAAGCCTCACCGATTGAAATTCAGGTCTTTGAGTTACAAGACGATTCTATGTTTATGTCTGCTGACTATGACCAACTGAAAACAGACTACAAAAAGGCACTACGCAGTAACTTCGTGAAAAGTTACGACTACGTATTGATGCCTGGGCAGTTCAAGTTTGTGAATGGTTTTGAGATCAACAAAGACACGCATTATATCGGTGTTATGGCTCATTTTGCCGACCCTGAGTTAAGTGAATGGAAAAAAGCAGTGAAAGTTCTCACTGTTGGCCGTGAATATCACATGTTGATGTTATTTAAAGATTATAACGTCAAGTTAGAACGGGTGGAGTGATAGACCATGTTTGCACGTAACCGAGTGATCTGGAATGAGGGGCTGTTTATCAAGCCTCAGCATTTTCAACAGCAACAGCGTTTTACCGAATATTATATCGATGAACGCATCAGTGCTGCCAGCCGCTACCTTTATGGCATCTCAGAGTTGTCATTAAACCCTGAATACCTATCTTTTGGTCGAATCGCGATTGAGCGTGCTGTTGGTATCATGCCCGACGGTACCGCATTTCGTATTCCTCAAGAAGATGCGATGCCAGATGCATTAGAGATTGAAGATGCATCGTTAGCCAATCAACTTATCTATCTAGCCGTGCCACTTCGTAGTGAGTCGTTGATGGAAGTGAACTGGCCTGAAGAAAAGGGTACTGGTCGTTATGTGAGCCGTCGTATGGAAGTACGTGATGTGCATAGCGTTCAAGGCGATACCACTACGATTGATGTTTCTCCTGTCAGAATGCAACTGATGTTAGAGAAAGAAGATCGCAGTGCGTATGCATCGATTGCCATTGCTCGCATTCTAGAAAAACGCCCTGATGGTAGTGTGGTGCTTGACCAAGACTTTATCCCTTGCCACTACAACGTTGTGGGGTTATCGGGATTGCATCGTTTTATTAACGAGATGTCTGGTCTTATGCGCGAGCGTGCAAAAAACATTGCTCAACGCATCGCAGCTCCATCGCAAGGCGGTGTTGCGGATGTGTCTGACTTTATGTTGCTTCAAGCGCTTAACCGCTTACAACCTCAAATGCAGCATTTGGCTGAGCTGCGTAGTTTGCACCCTGAGCGCCTATTTGAGTGTCTCTCAGCAGTGTGTGGTGAGCTTGCGACGTTCACCCATGAAAGCCGTTTACCACCATCGCTCCCAAGTTATAACCACGATATGCCTGGACTCTCTTTTAGTCCGCTGATTCGCAACTTACGTCAAAGCTTGAGTGTGGTACTTGAACCTCGCGCGGTTTCAATTCAGTTGGATAAACGTAAGTACGGTTTGATGGTAGCACCGGTACACGACCCGCAATTGATGAGTTCAGCAGAATTCATCATTGCAGTGAAGGCTCGTATGCCATTAGACGAATTGCGTCGTTTGTTTACACAGCAAACCAAAGTTTCTTCTGTGGAAAAAATTCGCGAGCTTATCTCGCTTCAGCTACCAGGTATTCCATTAATTTCGTTACCTGTTGCACCTCGTCAATTGCCATATCACGCTGGCTACACCTATTACCAGCTGGATAAAACTAGTCCTGCATGGGAAATGATCACTAACTCAAGTGGTTTTGCATTCCATGTGGCAGCGGCATTTGAAGATTTGGATCTGCAATTCTGGGCGATTAGGAGTTAACCATGGCTTTAGGAAAAAAAGAACAACAATACAGTAACTTACTGTTTGATGATGTTGAACAGATTAACTATGACCAAGATTACTGGTTTCAGTTGCGTGGTGATAACCCAAATATTTTGATTGATGCGGCAACACCGCTTTTTGGTTTGTCATTACGTGTTCGTTCGTTAAGTGATTGCGACAATATCGAACAAATCTATCAACAAACAATTGAAGAAATTAAGGCCATCGAAATCGAGCTTTCCGAGCAAGGTTTTGAACATGCGATTTTGATGGCGTACCGCTACATTTTGTGTGCTTTTTTAGATGAAGCGGTGATGGGAACTGAATGGGGTTCTTCTAGTGTATGGGCTGAACACTCAATGCTTTCTCGTTTCCATAATGAAACGTGGGGTGGCGAAAAAGTGTTTACTATCTTAGGCCGTTTAGAAGATGACCCACTCCGTTATCAGCTCCTTTTAGAATTTATCTACCACTGCTTAGTGTTAGGTTTTGAGGGCAAATACCGTGTGATTGAGGGTGGACACGTTGAACGCGAACGTGTCATTGCTCGTTTGCACGAGATGCTCAATGGCTTAGAAGAGAAACCGCTCGAAGCGCTAACCAGTGCAACTGACCATGTAGTGCAATCTAAATATAAGTTAAGCACTCAGTTACCAATATGGTCAGTGTTTGCTGGATTTGTTGTTTTGTGGATTGGGGTATTTATTGGCTATACATACCTACTTCATGAAAAAACCAGTGACGTACTAAATCAATTAAATCAAATACTTTAACTACAATTTAACAGGCTAGGTGGTCGTCGTGATCCGTATTGAATTACCCACTCTTATCGCAAAGTTGAATGCGCAAAGTAAGCTGGCTTTAGAGCAAGCTGCTTCACTGTGCATTGAGCGTCAGCATCCAGAAGTCACCCTAGAGCACTATCTTGATGTCCTGACAGATAACCCATTGTCTGATGTTCGCATTGTACTTAAACAAGCGAATATTGAGCTAGACGCCGTAAAACAAGCCCTTGCGTCCAGTTATGCCCGTGAACAATCTTTAGATTCTTATCCGGCGTTTTCTCCGCTATTAGTGGAAGTTCTGCAAGAAGCATGGTTACTTTCAACGACTGAATTGGATCAAAACG
Source organism: Vibrio tritonius (assembly GCF_001547935.1). NCBI lineage: Bacteria > Pseudomonadati > Pseudomonadota > Gammaproteobacteria > Vibrionales > Vibrionaceae > Vibrio > Vibrio tritonius. Next base: position 1,675,976 of record NZ_AP014636.1, on the reverse strand, counting down.
AATTGCGTTCTGGTGCGGTTTTTTTAGCGGCAATCACACGTGCTGACCGCTATTTGCCTTTGAAACTGATTAAACTGTTTGATGGCATTAATCGCGAAAGTTTGAAGAAACATTTCACCACTATTTTGGCAGATTCTGCAGAAAGCGCGGTTGAAAAATCAACACCCGCTGCGGCAAGTAAAGCAGCGCTAAATTCCGATTCTTCACCTTTAGCTAAATACTGCACCAACGTTACCGAACAAGCGCGTAATGGCGAACTTGACCCAGTATTGTGTCGTGAGAATGAGCTGAATCTCATGATCGACATCCTGTGTCGTCGCCGTAAAAATAACCCGATTGTGGTTGGTGATGCTGGCGTGGGTAAAAGTGCCATGATTGAAGGTTTGGCACTGCGCGTCGTAGCTGGTCAAGTACCTACTCAATTAGCAAAAATTGAACTTTATTCTCTAGATCTAGGCTTACTACAAGCGGGTGCATCAGTAAAAGGTGAATTTGAAAAACGCCTGAAAGGCGTGATTGATGCGATTAAACACGCACCACACCCAATCATTCTGTTTATCGATGAAGCACATACCCTTATTGGTTCTGGTAACCAAGAAGGGGGCAGTGATGCAGCCAACTTGCTAAAACCTGCCCTCGCTCGTGGTGAATTAAGTACGATTGCGGCGACCACTTGGAAAGAATACAAAAAGTATTTTGAAAAAGATCCTGCGTTAACTCGTCGTTTCCAACTGGTGAAATTGGAAGAGCCTTCTATTACTCAAGCTGTCGATATTTTGCGTGGTTTGAATGGTGTGTATGAAAAGGCACACAACGTATTAATTACTGATGATGCTTTGAAAGCGGCAGCAGAACTTTCTGCTCGTTATATTTCAGGTCGTCAACTGCCAGATAAAGCCATTGATGTGTTAGATACTGCTTGTGCTCGTATCGCCATTAATATGACAACGCCGCCAAGTCGTATCGCTTTGCTTGAAACTGAATGTCATCAGCGTCAATTAGAGATCAAGATGCTTGAGCGTGCTATCTATCTTGGTCAAGAGATCGATGAAGATCGTCTTGCGCAACTGCGTGAGCAGGAGCAACTGGATGAAGTAGAAAAAGAGACGTTAAGCGCAAAATGGCAATCACAGAAAGAACTGGTTGAATCCATTGTCGCTCTGCGAGTGGAATTGATGGAAGCTGTGGATGCAGAAGATCAAGACCAAGATCACTTGGCTGAACTTCGTACTGACTTGCAGAGCAAATTCGCTGAATTAAATGCGATTCCGCATGATGATCGTTTGATGTGTCCACAAGTTGGCGCCGATCAAATTGCAGAGGTCATTGCCGATTGGACTGGTGTACCAGTCGATCAAATGAACACGGACGAACTGCACAAAATTACCCATCTAACCGAGATCCTAGGTAAAGCAATCAAAGGTCAAGATACCGCGATTGAACGTGTGCATCGCCACCTGTTAACGGCTCGCGCTGATTTGCGTCGTCCTGGTCGTCCAAAAGGTGCTTTCTTGCTTGTTGGTCCAAGTGGTGTGGGTAAAACAGAAACGGTTGTTCAGCTTGCTGAGCAGTTATACGGCGGCCAGCAATTCTTAACAACGATTAATATGTCGGAGTATCAAGAGAAACACACGGTTTCACGCCTAATTGGTTCGCCTCCAGGTTACGTGGGTTACGGTGAAGGTGGTGTGCTAACGGAAGCGATTCGCAAGATGCCATATTCAGTGGTTCTTCTTGATGAAGTTGAAAAAGCGCATCCAGAAGTGCTTAACATCTTCTATCAAGCATTTGATAAAGGTGAGCTGTGTGATGGTGAAGGTCGTAAGATTGATTGCCAAAACATTGTTTTCTTCCTGACTTCAAACCTTGGTTTCCAAACCATCGTTGATTACTCAGACAATCTGTCTGAACTAGATGATGCGCTTTACCCAGAATTAGCGGCGTTCTTTAAACCTGCATTGCTCGCTCGCATGGAGGTGATTCCTTACATGCCACTTAGCAAAGAAGTTCTAAACGAGATCGTGAAAGGCAAACTTGCTCGCCTAGAAACACTCTTCAAGACTCGTTACGGCGCTGAAGTAGTGATTGAAGATTCTCTGATTGAAGAGATTCTTAACCGTGCGACTCGCTCTGAAAATGGCGCGCGTATGCTCGAAGCGATTATCGAAGGACAACTGTTACCGCCAGTCTCATTAGCACTGCTAAATAAACTGGCTGCCAAAGAGCCTGTCGTGCGTATTTCATTGTCTGCGCAAGATGGTGAATTTGTAGGAGAGGTAGAGTAATCATGAGTAATTGGCTAGCTTTCGCGACCGATCTTGTTGGATTAAGAAAGCCCCAACAACTTGCGACTCGATTTGTCGATATCGTGTCGCAAGAGCTCGGTCTTTCTACTTGTATGCTATTGATGCCCTCTTCGGATGGGCGTCTATTGGTGCCTAACGACAACGTTTTACCTTATTCATGGTCAGTTACGGACTTTGATACACCGTTTGCCCATGTTCTTCAGTCGTCTAATGCGATGCATTTGACGGCTGATGAACTGGTGTTTTGGCAAGCTAACCGTATGTTTAATCAACTGACCGCGCGCGTGGGGATGTTCGACTCAGTCTTGATTCAACCTCTACCTTTGGGTGCTCGTCATGTTCAGTCGATTTTATTGATGATTGGCGAAAGCCACGTTGTGACCAATGCCTTTGACGATGAGCACTTCCTCAAATTTGTCGCGGTGTTTTCTCAGCAGTGGGAACTGCTCAGTGAAATGGCGCGTGAAGAGCAAAATCGTCAAGTTCTCACTGAATCGTTATCGGATATTCAGCGTAATTCCACACAGCAGTCACTAGTAAATAACCTATCTAGTAAGTTGATAGGCCAAAGTAACGTGATGCAGAAGCTGCGTCAGCAAATCGCCAGCGCTGCTCAGTCACAGCTGTCAGTTATGGTGCAAGGTGAAACTGGGACAGGTAAGGAGTTGGTAGCTGAAGCTGTTCACCAGCTCTCTTCCCGTAAAGATGAGCCATTTGTCGCAATTAACTGTGCTGCGATTCCTGAAAACCTCTTAGAAAGTGAGCTATTTGGTTACTGCAAAGGGGCGTTCTCTGGCGCAGACAGTGATAAGCAAGGTCTGATTGCTCAAGCAAATGGCGGCACCTTATTCCTTGATGAAATTGGTGATATGCCTTTGGCGTTGCAAGCCAAACTTCTGCGTGTTTTGGAATCTCGAACTTTTCGTCCTGTTGGCGGTAAACAAGAGCTAACGTCAGATTTTCGTTTGGTATCGGCAACTCACGTGAACTTGATTGACCAAGTGCGTAAGCGTTCTTTCCGCCAAGACCTTTATTATCGTTTGTTCCAATATCCGATCACGTTGCCTAGTTTAGCATCGCGAATGGACGATATTGACCAACTTAGCCAGCACTTTGTTGAGTTGTTTAATCAACAAAACGGCAAGAACATTCGCGGTTTGCATTTCAAAGCGATTGACTGCCTAAAACAACATAATTTCCCTGGTAACGTGCGTGAGCTAAAACACCTCATTGAATTTGGGTGTGCGCAAACTCTAGACGGTACACAAGTTGAAGAGCAGTGTTTTGCTCATCGCATTAAGGCGATGGCTGAAATTAATCTAGATCCAGAAATGCCGCAAAACATACCAGCTTCAACGACGACTCAAGCGCCAGTCAATGAGTCATCAGAGCCAAATTATAATGTCATCAGCGACTTGAAACAGGCTCTGAATGAATTCGAAGCCAAAATCATTAGTGAACGTCTTAAACGCTTCTCTGGCGATCGGGCAAAAGCAGCTGAAAGCTTAGGCATTCCTAAGCGCACGCTGGCGTACAAATGCCTTAAATTGGAGATCAAAGCACAATGAATAAACTGCGTGTTTGTGCATGGTTAGGCCTGCTATCAACCTTAGCGGCTGTCCCTTCTGTTACTCAAGCTGCCGATCAACGCTTAGCTCAAGCTGAGCAATGTCGTTTGGTATCAGGACGTTTAGAACGTTTAGACTGTTTTGACCGCGTATTCAAAACCCCATTACCTGAAAAACAATTGACAGGTCAAGCATACCCCGAAGCATGGCAGCGTGCGATGGATGCTGCCCATCAAGATGGTGACAAGTCACGAACGTTAGTGACGCAAGGCGATGGAAAAGGAAGCAGTGCATGGTTGGCTTTAACAGCGATGAATACGCATACCCAATTCCAAGGCAATGCCAAACCTATTTTGCTGATGAGCTGCATGAATAACTTAAGCCGTGTTGAGCTGGCTCTGCCGGATCCTGTACAAGATGGTCGTATTCGTATTGCTGTGGCTGGTGGTCAGCAGCAGTATTGGCGCAGTGATGATTTAGGCGTTTTGATGTCTTCTGCTCGTGGTCTGCCTGCAATTGATATGATGAAAGCCATGACGGCTGGAAATCGTCTTGTGTTGCGTTCAAACGCAACCTTTGCTGATGGTCTAGAGTTTGATACCCGCAATGTGGCAAGCGAACTTTCTGCATTACGTCAACGCTGTGGCTGGTAGGTGAGAAGATGGAATTAGCGCAATATCGTCAATGTGTCGCTCAACCGATCGCAGGTGATAACCCAGTTGGTGAACGGTTGATCGACGATCCACTGTTTGATTTTGTTGAAGATCAGATGATGAAAGTGGGCTCACTTTCTCACGGTAGTGTGCAGTGGGAAGAAGTTGAACACAGCACTGTTAAGCTTTTGGCTGAAAAGAGTAAAGACATCAAACTGTTGGTCTACTTACTTCAGTGCCTTCACAACGATCCCACGCCAACACGTTTCATTACCTCTTTAGATGTGATGACCGATTTCATGGTGCATTTTTGGGAAGAGAGTTATCCCGCACCGGGTAAGCGTGGCAATCTGCCACGACGTAAATTCTTTAGTCAAATTGCCCAGCGTTTCTCGTTGGTTGTAGAAAAACTTGAGTATCACCGTTTCGATGGCACTGCACGCGAGACACTGATGCAGTCGCTGCAAGCTTGGGAGCAAGTGATTGACTCTCATGGCCTTAAATCGGATGTCATTGAGTCGGTAGAAAGCAAGATTCAAAGCGAATTACGCCGTGCTGAAGAAAGACAAAAAGTCGAGCAACAAAAGCCTACAACGACTCCAGAAAGTGAAGTGCGTTCAACCACTGCACCAACTTCATTGTCAGTTGACCATTCCAGTGATAAAGCTGCTAAGCAAACGTTACTGAAAGTGGCTGATTTTCTTGCAGAACAAGAGTTCGGTATCGCTTTGTCTGTTCGTCTTCGTCGTTATGCCGTGTGGGGCAGTATTACGTCTCTTCCTGATCACAAACCGGATGGCGAAACACTTCTTCGCGGGATGCAACAAGACCGAGTGAAAGATTATCAAGACCAAATGCGTCATCCAGATTTGGCTTTGTGGCGCAAGGTTGAGCAGAGTCTAACGATGGCACCCTATTGGTTTGATGGGCATTTAATGAGTTACACCATTGCCGATAGTCTTGGCAAACATGATTGGTGCCAAGCGATTATTGAAGAAACTCAGCAGTTTTTAGCACGTTTACCATCCTTGTTTGACCTCAAATTTAAAGGGGGTGAACCCTTTGTATCCGATGCCGTAAAGGAGTGGCTAGCTTCTAAAAGCGGCGCGAATGCGGGTGGTTCATCAGCAGGTGGTGATTGGCAGGAAAAGCGTCAAGAAGCGTTTTCAATGGCAAAAGAAGGTGGCATTGCTGTGGCACTTTCGATGCTCAATGAAGGATTGGTTAATGCGACCGAGCCACGCGATAAATTCTATTGGCGAATGCTTTCAGCAGACGTGATGCAGGCTAATCATCTTGATGGGATGGCTAAAGAGCAGTACCAAACATTACATAAACAAGTGACCACCATGAGCGTAACCGAATGGGAACCGTCACTCATTGAACAACTAGAAAGAAATACAACGTCAGAGTAAACGAAGGACACAATCCATGTGGAAATTTATTGTCGGAATAGTGAAAAAGCTTAAGCCAGGAATGGTCTCAGCACTTCCCATTTTACTATTCACCACATTCATTTTATTGAATGTGGCAATTTGGTGGGCAGGGCCTTGGCTCAAAATCTATGGCATGAAACCGCTCGAATCGATTATGGCTAGATCGATCGCGAGTGCACTCTTTACCTTAGGTTGTTTTGGTTTATGGGGTTTATGGCAAGCTCGTAAACTACGCTCTTTCCAAGTGCAGCAACAGCGTGAAGAGCAACTTCGAGAAGACCCAATCAAGGTATACGAAGAGCGTCAAGAAGCGGAACTCAACCAAGTGATGGTTGATATGAAGCAGAACTTGAACAAGCGTAATTACTTGTACGCTCTGCCGTGGTATTTGGTGATGGGCCTTGAGAATGCCGGTAAAACGAGCCTAATTAACCGCTCTGGACAAAACTTCGTTTTCTCTTCCGTTCGTCGCGCTTCTGGTAAGAAAAGTGATAACCCTTATTCGTTTGACTGGTGGATTGGTGATGATTCCGTCCTGATCGACCCAGATGGTGAGCTGTTAACGCAAGGTAGCCGCGAGATGGATAACGATGGCGAAATGGAGCGTCGTTTATGGCAACATTTTGTCAACTGGCTTGACCGTACTCGTAGTCGTCGTCCTCTTAACGGTATTGTTTTGGCGTTGGATGTGTCTCATCTTGCGACGGCATCAGCAACAGAGCGTAAAGCCTACGCAAGTTTGCTGCGTGCCCGTATTCGTGAAGTGATGGAAACACTTTCGACTCGTTTACCTGTGTACATTGCGTTAACTAAGCTTGATTTGCTTTACGGTTTTGAACCGTTTTTCAAACATTACTCAAAATCAGAGCGTGAAGAAGTATTAGGCTTTACGTTCTCTCTAGAATCTATCGAGCAGTTAGACCACTGGCTTGATGAATTTTCAAAAGATTACGGCAAATTTGTTTCACGTATTAACGACATTCTTCCTGAAGCTGTTGCGGATACAATGCCATTAGATGAGCGTAATGCAATTTACAGCTTTACGCGCCAAATGGCGGGCTTAAAAGACATCTTGTTGCAGTTCTTTGAAGAAGCATTGGCGAGTGACCAGTTCTCAACTTCAGCGTTGGTGCGTGGTGCTTACTTTACGTCAGTGTATCAGCAAGGGGTTCCAACCAATGCATTTGATGATGCGGCATCGCGTCGTTATGGTTTAACCCATGCGGTTAACCGTGCGCAACATGCGAAAAACTCAACAGTTTATTTCACTCAGAAACTGTTCAATAACATCATCTACCCTGAAGCGGGTTTGGCGTCAGATAACTTTCGTGTGACGCGTCAAAAACGTCGTTTGATGGGATTGTCAGTGCTTTCTTGCGCGATTGTCTCTGTGCTTCTTATCGGCTCTTGGCAGCGTAACTACGATGCTAACATCCATCACTCTGACGCGGTATTAGCCAAAGTAAACCAGTATAAACAAGAGTTTCCATCTAATTTCAAAATGGCATCACAGCAAGAGGTGCTGGAGCCTTTGAACAAGATTCGTGAAGCGACGTTAGAGTTCGGTTTCTTCCGCGAAAAACCAGAATACATCTCTGATTTGGGATTATATCAAGGTCACACCATTGGTCCTCGTGTTGAAGAAACGTACCTGAACTTACTTGAAACGCGTTTCTTACCTCTGCTGATGGCTGACGTGATTGTTGATCTGAAACATGCACGTACTGATGAAGAGAAACTGGCCGTTTTACGTGTGTATCGCATGATGACCGATAAAAGTGGTCGTTATAAAGATTACGTCATGGACTACTTTGCTAAGCATTGGCAAAAAGAGTTCTCCGGTGAGCGTGAGATTCAAGATGAACTGCAAGGTCACTTAGATTATGCAATGCGTCATACGGATTTGACTGCAGACCGTAAACACGGCGACAAGATGGCAGAGAAAGTGATGCGTCCTTATGACCAAACGATCGCCAAAGTTCAACAACAGTTAGGGTCAATGCCGAACGAACAACGGGTATATCGTAACCTGAAATTGAGTGCTCAAACCGTATTAGGTCCTGCCATTAACCTGCGTAGTTTAATCGGTCCGGTGTTTGATGTGGTCTTCGAAGAACGTGTTATGAACAGTGGCAATTTGTATATTCCTCAAATGCTGACCAAACAAGGCTTTGAAGATTACTTTATGCCGCAATCAGAATCGGTTTCTGAATTGGCTCTAATTGATAGCTGGGTATTAGGTCAAACTAAATCCGCTAACTTTAGCGAAGCCGATAAGCAAGCGTTACGTGACCGTATTCGTCAGCTGTACATCGGTGACTACACCAACACTTGGCGTAATGCGCTAAATGAAATTGATGTGAAGTACTTTAGTGATATCAATGATGCGGTCACTGTGTTGGAAAACATCACCGGCAACGTAGAGCCGCTACAGCGTTTGCTACGTACTTTGGACAACAACACAGAGATGTTTGGTGAGATCAGTGACGATGACGCCAGCAAAGAACTAGTGAAAAGTTCTAAGTACAAAGTGGCAGCCAATATTGAAGCGCCGTTCTCTGAACTTAACGACATGTTAAAACCAGTGGGTGACAAACCTGCATATTTCCAAGAGGTATTAACGTCGATAGAAGAGCTGAAGAACTATTTGAAAGCGATTCAAGATGCGCCTGATGTCGGAACTGCGGCCTTGGATGCGACCAAAGCTCGTTTGAAACTGGTCAATGCCGACCCTATTTACACTCTCAAACGTATTGCGTCTGGTTTGCCAAAACCTCTCGATACCATGATGACTAAATTGGCGGATGAAAGCTGGTATGTAGTGAAACAAGCGGCAATCAAGCACCTGGAAACACGCTGGCATGATGATGTTTATGCAACGTTCCAAGAGAAATTGGCGAACCGTTATCCGTTTAATCCTGCGTCGAAGAAAGATGTCTCTTTAGATGATTTTGAATCCTTCTTTGCACCAAACGGTACATTGGATAGCTTCTACAAAAACCAACTGAAAATGTTCATCGATGAGAACATCAGTGTCGGTAACGGCGAAGGTGACCACTCAATCGTTCGTAAAGATGTACTTGAAGAGATCAAACAAGCGGAACGTATTCGTCAGGCCTTCTTTAACCGTAAAGGGGTGTTGGATGTGAGCTTCTCGGTTGAACCACTGCGTCTAACAGGCAATAAACGCCGCAGCGTACTTAACGTGGATGGTCAGTACTTAGCGTACAGCCATGGACCTCGTGAAAACGTTGAATTGATTTGGCCAAACACCTTACGTGATTCTGCCGTTTCTAAAGTAACGTTGGTACCAACTAAGAGCAATGTGTCTCCACGTAGTATCGCAATTCAAGGTCCTTGGGCGTTCTTCCGCTTACTGGATGAAGGGGATGTGATTTCTGCAAGCTCAACCACGGTTGACTACAAATTTACCGTTGATGGTGGTGACATGATTTATCGCATTAACTCTGAAGCTGATGCGAACCCATTCACTGAGCGGTTGTTCAAGTCGTTCAACCTATCTCAAACCTTATATTAATTAATCAGGAGCGAGGAGACTCGCTCCTTTTCTTTATTTTTAGCTTTACAGAGCGATATCGATATGTCGAACGTGTTGTTCCTGGATAACGGCTTCTACCGCCTTATCAATGATTCAGAAGTCATTCGGGGTTCGGATAACTATCAAATAATTCGTGACGAGGTCAATCGTCGTTTTAACCCGTTAGCGGGGGGCACCGATTGGGAAAAGGTGTTTACGTGCTGTGAAACGTTAGCAAAAGAGCAAGGATTAGACTTGCTCATGGCGGGGTATTTTGCCGTTGCTAGTTTAAAAGTACATGGCTTAAATGGCTTTGCTAATGGCCTAGAAATTCTTCTCGCCAGTTTATCTGCGCTTGATAAGCCCGATACCAAATCGGCCAAAATGCGCAAAGAGGTGTTTGACTGGGTCAATAGCAAAGTTGTGCCGGAGTTAAAAGCGCTCAAGCCCAATTATGAAGCGCTTCGTGAGTTATATCGTGCGGAAAAATGTTGTGAGCGACTCCATCAGGTATTGGAAGCGCAACAACCAGAGCATTTAGTGGATTTTGAAGGGGTGGGGTTCGCCCTTTTTGAACACATTGATCGAATTGAAACCCAATACCACACCTTACTAAAACGTCAGCAAAAACAGCAAAGTGAAGCTGTACCTTCGGTTTCTGTTCGTCGTTATCGTACTACAGCACTGATGGCCTTATTGGTGGGGGTATTGGTTGCACTGGCTGGAACTTGGGGTTATCAACATTGGTTTGGCAAACACATTTATACCACGCAAGTCGATGAACCTATCATCTCAAACATGTCTCAAGTAGAGACTTTTCAAGCACAAACGTCACAAACGCAGCGACGGAGTTGGCAAGCACCGTTCATTAAGCTTTATCAGGCATCAATCAATAAAAATATGGCGGAGTCTATTGAGCAAAACAAAGTGGCAGCCACGGCGCAAGTGCATGCATTAACTGAGCTTTACCCAGAATCGGAGGCGGTTAAACAAGTCGCTCTTTCTTTTACACAAGCTCAACAAGAAGCGCTAGAGCAGACGGATCGTTTCATTGAACGTTTTCGTGATATTCGGACCAAGATGGCGAACATCTCTTTGCTGGCACAAAAGCAGCATTGGTCTGATTTACAAAAGCAAACCAAGTCGCTAGAGGATTTTGCCGTTAGTCTTTCTCCCATTTATGGGCGCGTCGATTACGTACAAACCTTGATAAAACAGGGTGAGTTAGCGGAAGCGCGTAAGGAATTTTCGGTACTAAAAACGCGGTTGAATAATCTCAGTTGGCAAATGTCGATGATTGAATCGGCTTTGCAACAGAAGGAAAAGCAACCCAAGTAGAAATGGGCAATAAATCGTGGCTTGAAGCAGTTTTTTGCTCAACTTAGGCAGAATGTTGCCTTAATAGATAAAATAAAAATATAACCCACTGATAAATCGTAATTTTAAGTTGGCATCGACTTTGCTGCACAACAGGTTGGATTTATCAGTGGTGAAAATTTGGTGCGCTGCATCTATCGTGCAACTGACAACATAGTCAAACCAAAATGAGAGTAACACACTGAATTTTATACCGACCCGACCAGTGAAAATGCAGTCGGACTTTATGCGGCGATAATAAATAACAACGAAGGCTGCACATTCAACGTCACAATATACCCCTCACGAAAGGGGAGAAGGAATTGGCAGGATGGCTACAACGTTAGGCTTTACCATAGAAGTAGAAGGTTTAGACAGCGAAGCTTTGGTGGTACGAGGCTTCGATGGTCAAGAAGTATTATCAGACGATAAAGTGGGCGATTGCGATTACGGCTTTCGTTACACGATCGATTTAGCCAGTCGTCAGTCGGACATCACGCCTGATCAACTGATCGATAAAACAGCCGAGCTAAAAATCTATCGCGACAATGAACTGGTTAAACGCGTTCACGGCATCGTCCGTCAATTTAGCCAAGGCGACATCGGTCATAATTACACTTACTACTCTTTGACGCTAGTGCCTGCGTTGGCGCGCTTATCATTGCGTCAAAATAGTCGCATTTTTCAATTGCAGACGGTTCCCGAAATCATCTCGGTGCTATTGCAAGAGATGGGCATTAATGATTACGCCTTTTCCATCAAACGCACCTGCGCTCAACGTGAATTCTGCGTTCAATATCGTGAAACCGATTTAGCCTTCTTACAGCGTCTCGCAGCAGAAGAGGGCTTGGTGTATTCTGTCATTCACGAAGAAGGCAAGCATACCGTTCTCTTTACTGATAGTACCGAAAGCTTACCGAAACTTGGTGGTGAAATTGCCTATAACTCCATAGCGGGGGGCGCTGTCGATACACCTTATGTCTCGAACTTGAATCTGAAAACCGAGATGGAAGTGAGCACCACTGCTTTACAAGATTACTCGTTTAAACAGCCGACGTATCTGTTTGCTCAACAAGCAACAGGTACGGATATGGCTTACCAACAAAGCATTTACGAGCACTTTGATGCGCCTGGGCGTTTTAAAGATGACACCTCTGGGGCGGCATTTAACCAAATACGTCTCGATTATTTACGACGCAATGCTAAAACGCTGGTCGGCAAAAGCAATCAACCGAAACTGCAAGCAGGTTACCAGTTTACCTTAGCTGAGCATCTTAACGAGACGCTCAACACAGACTATTTGGTGGTGAGCATTCGCCATCAAGGCACTCAACCGCAGGCGTTAGAAGAAGAAGCTGGTAGTGGTGCCACAACCTATTCAAACCAGTTTAAATTGGTTCCTTCGACCGTGAATTGGCGCGCGACACCGCAGCCAAAACCGCAAGTTGATGGCCCAATGATCGCCAAAGTCGTCGGCCCAGAAGGCGAAGAAATTTTCTGTGATGAACATGGGCGAGTTAAAGTGCATTTCCCTTGGGATCGATATTCCAACGCCAATGAGCAAAGCTCTTGCTGGGTACGTGTTTCTCAAGGTTGGGCTGGCAGCCAATACGGTATGGTGGCTTTGCCACGTATTGGTCACGAAGTGATCGTTTCGTTTCTCAATGGCGACCCAGATCAACCGATTATTACCGGTCGTACCTATCACCAGACCAACACAGTGCCTTATGCCCTGCCGGATAATAAGACCAAAACCATCATCCGTACCCAAACCCACCAAGGGGAAGGGTACAACGAACTGAGTTTTGAAGACCAAGCCGACAGCGAGAAAATCTATCTGCATGCGCAGAAAGACTATCAAGCCTTGGTACTCAACGATCACACCGAAGTGATTCATCACGATAAGCATCTTACCGTCGATAACGACACCTTTACGAAAGTGGGTAAAGACGAACACACCACAATAAAAGGCGAAAGTCGCCTGAATGTCACGAAAGACATCAGTGAAGAAGTGGGTGCGTTAGACCAGTATAAAGTCGGCTCGTTAACGGCAGTGCAAACGGGCAAAACCATTTCACTCAAAGCGGGTGCCAAAATTGTGGTAGAAGCGGGGGCGGAAATTACCCTCACCAACGGCAGCAACTTTGTCAAAGTTGATGGTAGCGGTGTTTCGATCTCCGGTTCTGTGATCAATTTGAATGCTGGCGGCAGCGCGGGTAGCGCGGTGGCGTACAGCGGTAAAGCAGCAACCTTACCGGGTGCAGCAGAAGCAGCGCCAGTTAACCCTAATCCAATACTGACTCCAGCGCAGGTCGCGACGATGAAATCGGCTGCGCCATTCTGTGAAGAGTGCGAAAAATGTAAGGATGGGTCATGCGCAGCGTAATAGAACAACATGCCGATTTGCATTGGTTTGTGGTACTGAATGCGACCTGCGATGACAACATCATGCAGGCGTTTTACGAGCAGCAAGGCTCGGATGCGCAAGGTTTGTGGCTTGGTACACCATATGAAGACTGGCGTGAAGTGATGCCGCGTATTGCTGCCATCACCACCGACCATCCTTTTGTGGAATGGGCACTAAGCGACGACGCTCCTCAAGATTGGGGCATGCTGGTAGCCTCACCTTTCGCATTCAATGATGTTCGCGATCACCTGCAAAGCCTCACCCAAGTGTGGATGCCAAACGTGCAACATGTCTTCTTTCGTTTTTACGATCCTCGCTTTGGCATCAAAGTCGCCACTCTATGTGATGACACCGAACGCAAAAAGCTGATGGGACCCTCCGCCATTTGGCTCGCGAAAGAGACTTATGTAGAAAACAGCGATCCTGCCGTGCTCAATAAAAAAGAGTTTCCATGGTGGAACGTGCCGGAGAGTGTGGTTAAAGGTTTATCTGAAGATCCATCGGTACTGATCACTAACTTACTTAATGGTTTAAGCGACTACAGTCAGGCTTTGTATGAAGCTTATCCAGAACCGGTATTACATAAAAAAGCGCAAAGGTTCGTTGCTCATTACAGCGGTCCTGAAGGGCAATATTTAGCAACGTTTATTGAATTAATTAAAAAAGAACAACACTGGCTAGGGAATTTCTAATGAGTGAACAACAAGAATTTTATTCTTATATAGATAAACAAATTGATGGAATTCCCGATCTGCTTCCTAAATACCGTGAGCTGACCAAAAAATGGTATGCAAAAATGGCAGACCAAGCTACGGAAACGATGGATTTACCGTCTCTTTTTTCAATGGATAAGCAGTTGCGCGTAGGCAAGGAGAAAACAACCGTTGGTAAAGATGATGATAACGCGTCAACTTCTGTAACGTGTCCATTGAGTGGCGAGCTGACGGTTACCACTGCCTACGAATCTATTTATACTGTGCCGATTGGTTCAGTGCCCGTCACAATTAAAGCCGATGATGGTAGTTTTGAGCTTACCAAAAATTTAGATGAAAAAGGTCAATATACCTTTACTGGCTTAACACCAGGGAAAAAATACAGAGTAGAAATCAACCATCAACCTAGTGCCAGTGAACTTGATGCTTTATTTGGTCATTATGATGCCTTAGGTAACGATTTAACTACATGGCTCAACGGTAAATGGGCTGGTTTTAAGCCTACGTGGGAAAAGGAATTTAGCCGTTCAGGTGTGGATGATGTACTTTCTATTATCGGCAAGTTTGCAGATGGCATTTGGGATGGTTTAGTCGAGTTTTGGAAAGGGATCGGTGATATTTACGATCTAATTAAAGATCCTGAAAAGGCCCTGAAAGGGATGCAGGAAGGCGCAGCTGACATCATCGCTTCGATAAAAAATGCCGCTCAAAGTGCCCCTGCAACGCTTGAAAAGTTGATGTTGTTTGCTTCTGATGAAGCGGCGATGTTTCTGTTTACCAATGCAATCATCACTTATCTTTCCATGGCACCCATGATGCCATTTTTCGAAGAGTTAGCGGAACTCGGCGGTAAAGCCGTCGTTAACTTGTTATTGGGATTATTAGGTGGCGTCATTGTCTCTTTTATAGCAACTCCTGCTTTAGGTGTCGCTTACGCTAGCTTTAAAATCGTTAAAAATATCTCTGTAGCGGCGTGGAATGCGCTTAAGCCTTTCATCAAAATTTTTGATGATTTATTAACATTTGCTAAAAATCTAGTTGAAAAAGCAGGCGCTAAATTTAAGCGACTAGCGATAAATAAAGGTGGGACTCAAGAGTACCATAACGGCAATATTCACATTAAGGCAGATAATAAAATCAATTCCACATTGGATGAGACTAATACTAGTAAAGCTGTCCATGATGAGAGTAGTGCGCCGAAGACGGAAAGTGAGAAACCCACTCAGAAAAAAGAAGAAACTAAATGCGATGACGATCCAATTTCCATGGCAACGGGAGAGGAACTGCTTTCCGTTGTAGATGGGGAGTTGATTGGGCTTTTGCCATTTTCGTGGGAGCGCTTGTACCGCACCAGTGCCGTAGAGCATAACTTAGGTTTAGGTTTTGGCTGGACACACCCCTTAGCGCATTCTCTGCGTGTGGATGGCGATGAATTAGTATGGAAAGACAGTGAAAGTAAGTTAACCCGTTTCCCTAAGCCAACGAAACAGCTACCTGCTGTGACCAATATTGTTGCAGGCTCAGCCATCTTCCTCGACAGCGATGACCACATCGTTGTTATTGCTGATAGTAAACAGTATGTGTTTGAACTTGATGGTGACACCGGGCGATTAATTACTATCCGCGATAAATATAACCATCAACTGCGCATTCGTTACGATAAACACCAGCGTCCAGTGGAAGTTGGTGGTGATACCAATGTTAAGTATGTTCTCACCTATACCGATGCCTCCCTTATTCAACAAGTTGATCTTTATGCTTGTCAGGCCAATACCACTGAGTGGCAATTAGCGCAAACACAAGTTCGTTACTCGTATAACGAACAGCAGCAATTGATTGCTGCGATGAACGCCAATGGTGAAGTAGAAAAATACACTTATGATGAGCTGCATGTTATTCAATCTCGAGAATTAGCGGGTGGCGCAATTTTCTATTGGGATTGGGAAGGCGTGGGTAAAGATGTACGAGCCATTCGCCAGTACAGTAACTTGGCCAACGTTGATACCAAATATGAATGGGATGACGCGTCTAATACCGTTACCTTAACTAGTAGTAATGGCACTCAACAAGTTTATCAGCACGATAACAATGCGCGCTTAGTCAGAGAAGTGGATGCCTCTGGCGGTGAATATCTCAAAGAGTATGACGAAAAAGGTCGACTAACGGCCGAGATTGATGCATTAGGTAATAAAACGGAATTTACCTACAACAAGAAAGGCGAAATGATCGCCAAAACCGATCCGAACGGATTGGTAACTGAATTTAGCTATCACAAAAGTTTGTTGACTGAAGTCATACAGGACAGAGCGAAGTGGCGTTATCGCCATGATGATTTCGGTAATATTACTGAACAAGTTAACCCGCTCGGGCATAGCACGCATTATCGTTACAACGAACACGGTTTAATCGACAAAATCACTTACGCTGATGGCAGCGTTCATAAATTGGTGTGGAACCTGAATGGACACCTCATTGAGGAAGTGACGCCTCAAGGTGAAACCATTCGTTATCGCTACGATGTGATGGGACGTTTGCGCTATCGTCAGGATTCGATGGGCGTAAGTGAAATGCACTACGACCCTGTTGGACGACTGCTTAAACACGTATTGCCGGGTGGCCATGTTCGGACCTATCAATACAATGCATATAGTAAGGTCACTCAGCAGACCGATGAGCAAGGGCGCAAGACTGAGTTTGAATACGCTTGGCCAAACCACCAAGTAACCCGTCGAGTGAATCCGAATGGTTCATCAATTCGCTATGCATACAATAACCGCTTCAATTTCCTGAGTGAGATTGTCAATGAACGTGGCGAACATTACCACATAGAGTACGCGCCGACAGGACACGTAAGTCGAGAAGTCACTTTTGACGGTCGTGAGTTTCGTTATGAATACGATGCGCACACCCAGCTGATCGCCAAAATTGAAGTGGGTAGTGAAGGCACGGAACTCGTCACCCAATATCAATATGATGCGCTCGGCAATGTGGTGCTTAAAACGTTACCCGATGAAAGTGAAGTGCATTACAGCTACGACGACCATGGTCGCTTAACACAAGTAGATGATGGCCAATGGCCTCTTGCTTACCGTTATAACTTACTCGGGCAGTTGGAAGCGGAGCATCAAGGGTGGGCAAGCCAAGGCTATCGCTACAATCCGATGGGGCAATTAAGTGCGATGTTGCTGCCTGATGGTCAGGTGGTGGAGTACCAATTTGCAAAAGGGCAAGTGCAGCAGGTTAACCTCAACGGAGAAAAGCTCACTACGCACCATTACAAAGCCAACGGATTAGAGACCAGTCGCCAACAAGGAAGCTTAAACAGCCAATTCTTGTATGACGATATGGGGCGTTTGCTTGAGCATACATCGCATCAACAAGCACAGTTGAAACTGCGTCGTCGGTACGAATACAGCCAAGCGGGTAACCTTACCAAGATAGAAGATGCTCAACGGGGTCAAACGGAGTATGAATATGATCCGCTTGATCGATTAACGGCGGTTCGTGGGGTGATCAACGAAACGTTTATGCACGATCCGGCTGGTAACTTGCTGTTGGATCGTAAAGCCAACGTTGAAGGCAACAAATTACTGTTCCAAGGTGACAAACATTATCAATATGATGAGTTTGGGAATCTTGTTCGTGAAAGCCGTGGTCATGGTGGTAAGTTAGTAACGGATTATGAGTACGATGCTCAGCATCGACTGATTAAAGTCACAAAACATGATGGCACAGTTGCGACCTATCAATACGATGCATTCGGTCGCCGTATCGAAAAATCGGTCACGGATAAAATCGGTCAGAACAAGACTACTGAGTTTTTATGGCAAGGTAATAAACTGCTTGCTGAATCGTCACAAGAAAGCTATCAAACTTATCTCTACGAATATGGTTCTTTCCGCCCTCTTGCACTGATAACCGGTGAAGGAGCGGAACAGGCTCAAGCTTACTTCTACCACTTAGACCAAGTGGGAACGCCACTTGAGATCACTGACGTAGAAGGTTCGATTGCTTGGGCGGTGGATTACCAAGCCTACGGTAACGTGGCTCGTGAACGCGTGAGAGTAGTAAAAAGCCCACTTCGTTTTCAAGGTCAGTACTTTGATGAAGAAACAGGGTTGCATTACAACCGCCACCGCTATTATAGTCCTGAAACAGGGCGTTTTATCACGGTAGACCCCATTGGTTTGGCGGGTGGTTTAAATAACTATCAGTACGTGAAAAACCCGATGGGGTGGGTGGATCCGCTGGGGCTACAGCAGATTCCGGGGGATTGTCCTCCTTATAGTAATAGTTCCCATAAATTAGGTGAAATAGAAGGTGAATATTCGGCGATAGACCCAGGACCTTTAGACGATGGAATTGCTGGTACATTTTCAGGAGGGAGATACAAAGTAGTTTCACTGAAAGAAGATACAATACTTTATCGTGCTGGTACTGAAAGTAATCCGTATGGACAATTTTTTAGTGTTGAGCCGCCAATTAGCGAGATTCAAACACGAATAGATAAGGCTGTATTACCCGTATGGCCCGGAGGAGCAAAATCCCCAATCGATACTGTATTTGCATTAAAAATACCTGCGGGTACGAAAGTTTATGTGGGGGAAGTAGGCTCACAGAGTAAAGCATTTATTGGTGGAACAGAACAAATTGTTGTTTTGCAGCCGTGGGCTTTAGAAGGCGTTGAAGTTGTGAGTTCAAACGCACTGAAGTAACTTATGGATATTTATATGAAAAATATTAGTTCTATTGTTTCAGACATGATTGAATTGCTAGAAACCTATGGATATTTTGATTGGGCAAAGGCATTGAAATCGAATGTGTCATATATGAGTGATTCACCTTTAGAAGCGAAAAGAAGAATTGTTTCGATGTACGGCGGAATGGGATCATTAAATGATATCGTTTTGCATCAGAATGGTGTTCCGAATTTAAAAGATAATTTACGATTCAGCGAACTTCGCAGTGAACTTTATAATATTTGTATCAAGTAAATAAACAGGAAAGCCCATTAAATAACTAGGACGGGAAAACACCATTAAATATTTTTGAATAATGGGCCAAATCTTGCCTTTTGCCTAACTAGCTGAGATGGACTGCATTTATCTTCCATACAGTAGTAGGTAAGAAAAGATGAGTCGCCCATTAAGGATTGAGTACGCCGGATCTTTGTATCACGTTACATCCAGAGGAAATGCCCGAGCCGCCGATTTATTTGGATGAGGCGGATTTTGGGCTTTTTCTTGAGGTGTTAGCCTCAACCTATGAACGGTTTAATTGGGTGATTCACAGTTTCTGTCTAATGACCAACCATTATCATCTTCTAGTCTAAACACCAGACGGCAATCTGAGTAAAGGTATACGTCAACTAAATGGTGTGTATACCCAGAAATTCAATCTTAAGCATAATCGGGTAGAACATGTATTCCAAGGGCGCTATAAAGTGATATTGGTTGATAAGGATGCCTATTTACTTGAGGTTGGGCGTTATATTTTGCTCAATCCGATACGGGTGAATATGGGGAATACTTTGGATTACATTATTCTCGTATCAGTCGAATAGTGGCAAAAAGCAAGACGTGACCCCATGTTAACGTAGGTTTTTGGGGTTTTTCTTGAGGTAATAGCTTTAATCACGCTTTTGTCAAACGAGCGATTTAAGCTAAAATCTTTAGCTAATCTCTATCTTTTAAAAAACGGTTATTGAGATGAACTGGTTAGATATTGCTGATAAGTCAGATAAAACATGGTTTAATTTGTTTGGGGGTTATGAAATCAATGAAAGTTTTTTCATTGAAAATATTATATTTAAAGGAGATAGTGTTAGTGTGGTTTTTTCAATATTTAGACCTAATATTAAACTCCCAGAACGTTGGCTTAGTAAAGGGTTTGATTCTATTTCACTAAACCTAAAACTAGCATCATTAAATGAAGATACTATTATCAGAGGTAATGTTTCTTGTAATTGTTATGTTGAAAGTACTGGAAGTGTCCCTGATATATGTGTGAGATTTTATCGAGATTCATTAAAACAAGAGTTATTATTTTCTTCTTATTGTAAGAATATATTTTTATCTGATATTAAAGGTTTTGCTTCTGTCTAATCCTAACAAAATTAACTGGGACACACACTATTAAACGACAGGAAGATGACATTAGAATGTTGAAGATAGATAGTTCAAAACTAACGATAAATGCTAATAAAGCTTATTATGATGGTATTCTTTTTACTGGTATTGCATTTACTTGTGATAGTGTACAGGTTTTGTTTTCGAAGGAATATTTAAATGGAGATGAAGTTGGGGAATATAAAGGTTTTTTGAATAAGAATAAGTTCAATCCTATCTATTTAAGATATGCTTTAGATGAAAGTGATGATGATTACTCATGTGAGCCTATTTTGTTTAAAAATGAAAAGTTCACTGGTTTAGCGTATGATTTTGATATGTCGTATTGTATTGGTGAAGCAAGAATTGATAGTGGTGTTGTTATTGAGGAAGTTACTTTCTATAAAAATGGAAATATAGAATCTTATGAGCACATCGGAAAGGAAAATGGTATCTATCAATATTATGAATTCAATACTCAAGGTGCTATATGCTCATTTTCAATAAAAATAAATCCCACATTTTCTTGGTATTGTCTATTTGATGGTGAAACTATTAAAACCTTTAGATGTGAAGGTGATTGGAAACAATTTTCAATTATGTCAGATGAAAAAATTAAATTTAAAAATATTATCGATATTTCAAGGTTGTTAAAGTATAGTTTTTATCCTAGAGTGAATATTTCAGGTGATGCCATAAAAGAATCGTGGTTGGATGAATTTGTGGAAAATAATAGCTTTTCTCATGTTAATTATTTGAGGGTAAGTAATAGCAGCGTAAAGATTTATCTATAATGAAAAAAATAGAAAAATCTAATCCTAGAGTTAAAATTGATATTTATTAGTGGTTGGATTAACACAATGATTTTAGCTATAGATGTTCAATACACCGATGATAAGGCGGATGTTGCTGGTGTTCTTTTTGAAAACTGGTCTTCGTTAGATGCAACTCAGTGTTATTTAACCGAGGTTGCACAGGTTGCGGAATATGAGCCGGGGAGTTTTTACAAAAGGGAGCTTCCTTGTATCTTGCAATTGCTTCAAGAGCATAAATTAAAGCCAGATATCATCGTCGTCGATGGTTATGTTTATTTAGACGGTGTCGCCAAAAGTGGTTTAGGTAAGCATCTTTACGACAGTTTAGGTGGTGAGGTGGAAATTATTGGTGTGGCGAAAAAACCATTTGTCGATATCAGTGAAAAATTTGCTGTGTATAGAGGTGGTAGTCAAAAACCGTTGTATGTGACCTCAACGGGTGATGTTGAACAAGCCAAAGAGGCAATCCTGTCTATGGCGGGTAAACACCGTAATCCAGTATTACTTAAAAAAGTCGACCAACTCTGTCGAGAAGCGGCTAAAAAGCGAACTCAACTCTGAGTTCGCTTTATCTCTTTCTTACCCTACTTTACTGTAATGACAGACATCACTAGTTTGCCATGTACCTTAATTGGACCATCAGTTTTTGCGCCCAATGTATATTCGAAAACGCCCGTTTTCATGCCACCTTTTTCACTGTGTAGCATCAGCATAAGCATTTCACCGCTTTTGACTGTCTCGGTTAAAATAGCAGAGACATCATAATTGCTGCCCATTTTAACTGGAGCATAGCCAATGACTGGGCCAGGTTTCATTTTCTTGTCTGTCCGGTGCACGACAAGCCAGCCGTTTTCTGCTGCTTGAATCATATCTGCAGAAACAGTGCCAGAGGAGACCTCTTGTTCGTTTCCATAGACTCCGACATCCATCATATGACCGCCGGCAAAAGCTAAAAATGAGGATCCTGTCATTAGAGCGATAACAGCTAGGCGTTTAGACCATTTTGATACGATTTTTTTCATCATCATTTCCTGATTTACATGTTCCATAAAGTTAGGTGCTGCATTACCAGCTCATCTTGACACTGGACGTTATTACTTATGGAAAGCGCAGAGAAAAGATCATCACAACAAGTGAGTAAGCCACTTTATCAGCGTGTTTGTTTAGGCTTCGTGATACTTATGCGATATAGGTGATAATTGATGTCGAAACTGTCTTGGAGTTGATACTTCAACTTAAGAGTTTAAACGGGACACACACCACTAGATTAAGTCATTTTAGATAGCTAGATAGTGAGAACTCAGAGGTAAAAACCTTTGCATACGACTCAGCAATGAGTGTGAAAAATGATTTCTTTGTAGTGTTTAAAGGCTGTGCAAGAGTAAAGATGTGCTTTGCTCCCCATTTATTAATGAAATCACACGGTCACTCCGTAAATGTGCAGTATTATCGAAAAAAATTATTTAAACATAACAATCAGAAGGCTAGTTTATGGAAAGTATCCTCTATCTTTTATTTTCGAATATCGTGCCCGTTGTGGCGCTGATTTTCATCATTATCATCCTCAAAAGCAGCATCAAGTTTGTGCCGCAAAACCAAGCTTGGATTGTAGAGCGGTTTGGTAAGTTTCAATCGACCAAAGTGGCTGGTTTAAACTTCATTATTCCTTTTGTTGATCGCATCGCAGCGGTTCGTAGCTTAAAAGAACAGGCGCAAGATGTTCCGTCTCAATCTGCCATCACTAAAGACAATATTTCTCTTGTGGTTGATGGTGTGCTGTATTTTCGTGTGCTTGATGCCTACAAAGCAACTTACGGTGTCGACGATTATACCTTCGCGGTGACGCAGTTGGCACAAACCACCATGCGTTCTGAGCTAGGTAAGATGGAGTTGGACAAAACCTTCGAAGAACGTGATGTACTGAACACTAATATCGTTGCTGCTATTAACCAAGCTTCTGAGCCTTGGGGTATTCAGGTATTACGTTACGAAATTAAAGATATTGTACCACCGCAATCCATCATGGATTCAATGGAAGCCCAGATGAAGGCTGAGCGTGTTAAACGTGCTCAAATTCTTGAATCTGAGGGTGATCGCCAAGCAGCTATCAACGTTGCGGAAGGTCAAAAGCAAGCCCAAGTTCTTGCGGCAGAAGCAGACAAAGCAGAGCAAATTCTTAAAGCGGAAGGTGAAGCGCAAGCCATCTTGGCGGTCGCTGAAGCAAAGGCAAAAGCACTCAATATTGTTGGTTTAGCAGCTGATACTGAAGAAGGCCAAAAAGCGATTCAGTTAGAATTGGCGGGCAAAGCCATCGAAGCCAAACAAGCGATTGCTAAAGAATCCTCGGTCGTACTGTTGCCTGAAAATGGTTACGATGCAAGTTCTCTTGTCGCGCAGGGAATGTCTATTATTAACAAACTGAGCACGAAAGGGTAAAGCGAATTATGCTTCTCGACTATCTTCCTCAAATATTGATTACTAGTGGTATTGTCGCTCTTGCGGTTGAAGTCGCGATATTGGGATTTGCGACCTTTATCTTGTTCTTCCTCGGGTTAGGGTTTTTGGCAACTGGTTTGATGATGCAGTTCGGTTGGCTTGCGGTCGATATCAACCATACAATGTGGTCTATTACGATCATTACATTCGGTTCTGCGTTGCTATTATGGAAGCCGCTACGTCGTATGCAAAGTCAGCCTGACACGAACAAGATAGAGTCGGACTTTGCGCAAGAAACGTTTCAATTAACTGGTGATGTAAACAGCGGGTCAAACGATGTGTTGTATTCCTATTCTGGGATTAATTGGAAAGTGCGTAGTCGCAGTCCGTTAGTAAAAGGGCAATGGGTCAAAGTGGTCGAGACCGAAGTGGGTGTATTGTGGGTTGAGCCCAAAGAACAATAAACCTAAATGATCTAAAAAGAGCGCTGTTACAGCGCTCTTTTTTATGTGACTGATTCCGTTACTCACCAATCAGTTCTTCAACTGCAGCATAGGCTTCTGAGCCGTAGACGATAGAAGGGCCACCACCCATTAATAGGGCGATATCAATGGTTTCAATTAGCTCTTGTTTGGTTGCGCCGTGTTGAATAGCACCAGCCACGTGTGCGCCGATACAGCCGTCACAACGCACGGCGATGGCAATCCCTAGTGCAATCAGCTCTTTTTGTTTAACATCCAATGCACCTTCTTTTAGTGCCGCTTGTTGGAGCTTTCTAAATCCGGCCATCACATCTGGGCTGGCTTTTTCATAAGCAGCTGTCAGTTGTTTTTTATGGCGATTAAATTCTGTATAAGATTGTTCCATCTTGATTTACCTTGGCGGTGACTTTGGCAAAAACCATAAAGTAAATGGCTGAACAAATCCACTGGAGGTTGTGGTGAAAAGCAGAAATCAACTCATTTATTGGTGAGTGTCCTCACTAGATTTATTATTAGATTACTAAAGGCTCTCAGTAGATGTCTCCGTTAGTCAATTTCAATGTGTTGTTTTCTACTTTATAAATGTAAATGCCTAGTAGAACTGATGGCATTGATGTCATTACCTGAGTAATATACTCGGGTAAATTTTTGGAGATATCAATGAACACGCAAACTCTTTCCAGTGTGTCTAAAACGACCTTGTTTGTTTTATACCTTATTATTTTCTTGGGTTCTGCAGGCTTTTTCATCACGATTCCTGCTTATGTAGAACTGTTTCTTACCAATGACCAATCGATGGCAATATCGCAAAATATGGCATTGGAACAACGTCGTGCCCTATTTGGTACCGTAATGTCTGCCGCGCCTTTTATTTCTATGTTTTTCACACCTTTTATTGCGCGCTTTGCCGACCGTTTTAGCCGTAAACTCGTTATGAGTATTTGTTTGTTGATTGGCGCGCTGGGCTTTGCTATTCCCATCTATGCGATAGTGATTGGCTCAGTTGCTCTGCTGTTTGCGGGCAATATGATCAACAGTATCGGTTCTTCTAGCCAGCCTATTGCTCAGGCTATTTTGGCAGATAATAGCCAAGGTAAAACCAAAGCGACGTTAATGAGTTGGGTAGCAGTAGTGATGACAGCGGCGATGTCATTTGGCCCCGCTTTAGGCAGTAAATTGTCGGCACTTTATGGTCCGCAAGCCCCTTTCTATGCGTGTTTAATCATTGCTCTGGTCTGCTTTGCTTTACTGAATATGATTTCAGTGCCCAAGCAGGTGATTACCACTCAGGAAAATCCACTGTCAATGGCTGCGCCACTGTCTCGCAGCCAGCCGGGTATTGTTCGCTGCTTAATCATTGTGTTTTTGTGTCAGTTTAGCTGGAGCCTCTATTTCCAAAACATCTCATTTATCTTTCCTGAGCGTTTTGATTTAACCGTCGCGAGCACCACTTATCAATATTACATGATGGGTATTGGTATCATCATGATGGCATCGTTGTTGTTTGTACCAAGAATCGTGCTCTCTTATTTTCCTCTCATTCCAGCACTAAAAGTTGTGTTGAGCGGGGCCGCTCTAGGCATGATTTTGTTGGCCTATACACCCACGTTTACAACACACGTTATTGCAATGGTATTTACTACGACGTTGGTGGCGTTGTCATTCCCGCTTTATTTCACTGCGTTGTCAGACCGAGCTAGCGCTCAAGACCAAGGGTGGGTCATGGCATTGGCAAGTACCATGATTGGCCTTTCTTGGACGCTAACCGGATATCTCACTGCCATTATGGTCAATGTAAATATTATTCTGCCAACGATTGTTGCGGCGGTTAGCTACATCATTACCGTTGTGATAGTTCCGCGTACGCAACAAACTGAATTAAAAGAGGTTACTGCATGAAGGATTCATTAGAAGAGATCTTAAAACGTCATACCTTTCATCCTGTGATTCCAGAGCAACTTCAGCATGGCACGCCATTGAATATCGACTTATCACCGAGCAGTGAACTTTGGCAGCGCATCAATGCTGAGCATTGCTATGCAGCAGAGATTAAGCGTTTAGCCGCTGAAATTGATGCAACAGTGGAAGTTGGGCGCTACAACGAAGAGCGTATGATTTACCAAGATACGGACAACTTCAGTGGGCGTGAGCAGTGTACGCTGCACATTGGTATTGATATGGGCATTCCAGCTGGCAATCCTGTTTTTGCGCCGCTTGATGGCGAAGTGCTCGGGTTTGCTGATCATGCTGCTGAAGGAGACTACGGTCCTACCGTCATTCTACGTCATGAGTTAGAAGGTCATGTATTTCACACCTTGTATGGACACTTATCTCGCACCTCCTTAACAACGCTTCAAGTTGGGCAAAAAATCGCCCAAGGTGAGCAGTTTGCAACGATTGGTGAATCAAGTGAAAACGGTGGATGGCCTACTCACGTACATTTTCAAATAGTGCGTGATATGCAAGGTCAAACTGATGATTACACTGGAGTGGTTGATCCGGCTAAAGCGGACTTCTATTTAACCAACTGCCCCGATCCTAACTTGATTTTGAATTTGGCGATTTGATTGAGAGGTGAATACGAAGGCAGTAGTCGTATTCACTTCCGTTTAAGTTTCTAGTGCATAGATATAAATTTATTAGCAAGATGACTATATGGATACGTATGATATTGATTTTTTGGCTGAGCAATTAAAACGGGAAGTGACATCATTGGTTTTAAGTGTTCAAGTTGAAAAGAAATTGGACCAAAATTGTTACCTTAGGCTGATAGATGTACTAAAAAATATCACCGTTACTTTAAAAGATGTTGAGTGTGTTCCTAAGTCAATGTTATTGAATATTCATGTTGCAATAAATTCAATAATTAATGAGCGTCCTTATCTTTCTGAGAGTGAGGTTATTCTTTCGGAAACAGTTGTCTCAACATTTAATAAGTATTTTTATTATATATTGACGAATGAAACGTATGAAGAAAGGGTACCTGGAGTACCAAGGATTTTCTGATGTGATATCGAGAATAGAAAAGTGATGAGATTACCCATCACCTTATCTACGCTCAAATACATTCTCGCTGAGACAAAATATACTAATCTGAGCTACAACTACTGCAGCTGCTACAACTACTTACGTCTGTGCTTGAACTGCAGTCATTATACCGATGTGAATCATCGCTTGAGTAAGAGTCAGAATCACTTGAGCAAGAACTACAATCATTATCTGACGATTCGGTGTTACTCTCTGTTTCAAACTCACTTACGCAGATAAACATTGGGTTGTCGGGTTTATTATATCTCTTCTTGGCTGCCGATTTAGACCACTTAGTGGAATGACTGTTTTGGTCTTCATTTGAGCAATTTAAACGATAAAACTGTCCATCAGGTATTTTTAATAGCTCATCAATTGCGAAGAGTAATGGCATCGATAAATGTTCAATTTGCGTATATGGACTTTTCGAACTCAGTTGCCACGCCAAACGCATACCATTTCTCGCCGATTTTTGTTGAACGCGTACATCTTTAGATATTGAAGCTGTTGGGCAATGATGAAGGAAATGACCGAAGGATTTATAGCAGAAATAAGAATATTGTTTAGTATGAAGAATAAACTCATGCCATGCTAGATCAACTATTTTAGATGGCATCGCTATCTGGGAGTTCTTGGCTCGAGAATTTATAAGAAAATATTCTTTTAAAGCTGTTAAGGTTAAATGAATATCATCTTCACTTAGGTGATTATATTTAATTTTAATGCTATCAAATATGGACTGAGGGAATTCATACTCCTCAATGTGTTTTTCTCGCCGTTTCTGAATTCTCTTGAGCGGGGATATAATATCAATAATAACTTTTATTATTATGATACTTACGATAATAACTATAAATATGGAGTTAACTGAAATTTAAATAACCATTTGTTTTTTTATGGTGAGAATATATCGAGTGAGTCGCAATTAGTAAATATCTACTAAAGAGTAGAGGTATGTAATACATCTTTTACGAGGCCAGGGGTATTGAAGATTTCACCATGTAAAACCAATAAAAACAGTTAGTTAAAATGATTCGGTTATTATTGAGTTATATAATTCTCTATGCGGGCAGTGTGCATTCTTTGGAGAAATGTCTCATTTTGCTAATGAAGGAGATGTCATTCAACAAAACGATGTATAAATCAGTGATAGGAGAATGCTGCACAAGCAAGCTGCAGCATTACCATTATCGAATTTTTTTGAGTAGGGGAAGTTACGCCTTAATCACAAAACCAAGTGCCGCTGCGTGGTTTAGGCGTTCTTCGCGGCTATTCATGTCTTCAGTGCCATTTACCCAAAGCGTAGTGCAACGTGTGCCTGTGCGGCAAAAAGCCAGTACAGGCGGCGTTGCTGTTTCTAGTGCTTGAGAAAACAGAACGTAGTCTTCATCGCAAATTGCGCCTGCTAGCACGGGTTGTTCGATAAACGCCATACCGAGGCGTTCAGATAACATTCCCAACTCTCCATTCAAAGGTTGTTCTTCTGCTTCGCCATCTGGCCGATTGCTGATGATGGTTTTAAACCCCATATCGGCGATTTTCTTTAGATCCATCTTGTCAATTTGTGGGCTAACCGACAGTGAGCTAGTGAGCGTTTTGATATCGAGCATTAGGCTTACCTTTTGTATGAATTGATGATTATCGATACAGGTTATACATCACAGTATTAGTAGCGATGAGACAATGTGCCATAAGTGAGTGTAACATGTTATCTCATTAAACCAAGTGAGTGAGGTGGTCGATACAGTCGCTTGCTTGTATGAGGAGAGAAGAAGAATGCGCTATGTATGGTTAGTGGTGGTTGGTGTTGTTTTGTCGGGCTGCTCACTATTTCATGCCTCGTCGGAGAGTCAAATACCAGAGTTATCAGGGGCATGTGACAAAGTGGCTCAATACAATATCGACTTTGTGCGTTTTGACGAAACAGCTCAACAGCTAGCGCATGCCACAGGGTGCTTTGTTGAAACCGATTTATCAGAGACAGCTGCTGTTGCTGTAAATCCCGTTAGAGGTCGAATGTCAATACGTCAAGCACTTGCTATGGCGATTGCAAATACGCCACTTAAGATTGTGAAGCAAGAGCCCAATTTGATTTCAGTATCGTTGTTACCAGTGCTGAAAAAATGAGAACTTGTACCCAATTTATATTCGCGCTGCTACGTGCTTAAGTAAGGATCAAGTAGGCTATTTCTTGGCTAGGAAATATATAAAGAGTAAGTGCTTATAGCGAGCTCAGCTTAAAATATAGCATTGTTAAGTTTTTGCTTAAGTACAACGAAATAAACATATCAGGTGAATACAGAACCGATAATAATTTCGGGTGCTTGATGCTTTAGTCCAGATTCATACCGTATATGAAGAGTATGAACACTATAACGATTATTAGATAAATTAACGTCCAGTTGGTAAAAATGAATCTACAGGCTTTTACTTGTCTTACGTCTCTGTTTACCACTACTGCTGTTTGTCCTTATCGTTATGGACGTTTGCATGGCGCCTCCGGTAGCAATGTTGTTGTCTGATGTTTCAGAGTTATGCTCCGTTTTCTCCCTAGTCTTTCATTCCAATTCGTTTTCACGACAACTTGGCCTTAGTCATGCTTAGGAGATGCTTATGAATGAGATGGCGTTAGCTTCAATCACATCCAGTAGTAATTTTGTACAAGCACCTGAACTGGTTTTATCGCAAGCCGCTCTGGATTTGGCCGAAACATTTGATCCACTTGATGTGAGTGCGATGAAGAACTTTGGTATTGCCATTGTTGGAAAGCTAGCTGAACTGACCTCGCAGTTCACTCCGAGGCATCAGACCACTGAAGTAGTTGACGCTGTTAATGTTTTGCAAGCAATGTGCGATACGGTGGCGAACTCGGGGCTTGACCAACTTAGCCAGCCATCTATTTTTTCTAAGCTCCCCTTGTTGGGTGAACGATTTGTGTCTTTACCACTGTGTTCACACCATTTTGATGTGCTTAAAACTCAACTCGATGTACTTTCTTATCGTTTACAAAAGCACTTATCTAAGCTTGGGCATGAAGTAAAGCAAATTGATATCTTAAGTCGAAATTGTGAAAACCTGCTCTTACAGCTGGAAGTGCATATTGACGCAGGGCAGTTGCGTTTAGCGCAACTCAATCACACAGTGTTGCCACAGTTGCAAGAACAAGCTCAAAAAAGCGGTCATATTCTTGATTCGCAACATTATCAAGAAGCGTCTCAAGCTGTAATGCAATTAGATGAGCGTGTTTATCACCTCATGATGTCTCGGTTTGCCGCCATGAATATCATGCCTCAACTGAATTTAACGCAGCAAGGGAACAAGATACTACATAATGATATCCAAGATATTGTACGAGACACATTACCCTGTTGGCAGATAGAGCTATCAGAAGCTCTAGATTGCAAAGATAAAATTCCAGCGATAGAGAAGGTGAAAAATGTAACGTTCTTTATGACTGAAACGATAAGTCGAGCGCTTAGCCATGCCAAGTCGGGATGCACCCAAAGAGAGCGCTCCCAACCAATTATTAACCAGTCTGTTGATGATCTTAATGAGGCGTTATCAAAAGCATTAGCCGAAGGCGAGTAGGTAGTTTTAACTAGAAATGAGATAGATATTAGGAAATACCGTGAATACATTAATCAATATTCTAATTACAATCATGAGCTTATTTATGGTGGCATTTACCGCTGCAGGATTTTTTCTATCGGGAGTGATGGGGAGTTTTGGGTTTGATTCTTCGGCAGGGGCACTCATGATGATTATTCCTGCTATTTGTTTGATCATCGCGATTTTGGGTTTTTGGTCGGTATTTAAAAAGCATCGCCCAAGCAAATATGCCTTTAGTTTGTTGCTATTAGTGGGATGGCCTGCGGGGACTATTATTGGAGTAGTGCTGCTTACATTGTTGTTCGCATCTCGCGAGAGAGAATCACAACCAATGATAAAACAAGGTCTTAATCAATCTGCTCCATCAGAATCTCATTAGCCGAGTTATTCTAATTCGATGATAACCTTGATGGTTTGATGCTATTGGGGTTATCGTTTTCAATTGTTCTTTCCGTAACTATTGTCCTCTCTTATTGGTAATTCCCTTACTTTGAGTAGTAGAATACCCAGCCCCAAAATTAATAGTAAGTCAGTGGAAGTTGTTGTGAGTAAAAGTCAGTTTGAATTGTTGGCCCCCGGTGGTGATCTTGAGTCGATTAAGGCCGCTATCGTGGCAGGTGCCGATGCGATTTATTGTGGGTTAGAACGATTCAATGCTCGTAACCGCGCCTCCAATTTAACCCTTGATGATCTCAAAGCCATTCTGGTGATCGCTCATGACCACGACTGTAAAATATTCCTGACCCTCAATATTATTTTGCTCGAAAGTGAAATTCGAGCAGTGGTGCGCCTGTTGAATCAGCTTGTGCACACGGAGATTGATGGGGTGATTATTCAGGATTTAGGTTTGGGCTACATCATCAAACACTATTTCCCGATGCTTGACGTGCATGCTTCGACCCAGTTGAACACCCACAACGAAGGGCAGGTGCGGTTTCTTGGTCATCTCAATGCCAGTCGGGTCAATGTGTCCCGTGAGTTGGACTTACCCGAAATTACGCGTTTAGCCAATTTTGGCCGCCAGCACAATATGCTGCTGGAAGTGTTTGTGCACGGCTCTTACTGCATTGGTTATTCGGGTTTGTGTTACATGAGTTCGGCGCGTAACGGCGCTTCCGGTAACCGCGGGCGTTGCAGCCAACCATGTCGCGATACCTACCAAAAAACCGATGTAGGCGTCTCTCATCCGCTGAATATGAAAGACAATTCCGCTTACGAAGATTTTGCGCCATTGGCCGATGCTGGCGTCTATTCCCTCAAAGTGGAAGGGCGCATGAAGCAATCGCACTATGTATATACCGTGGTGGATCAGTGGCGTAAGCAGATCGACAGCTATGAGCAAAAAGGGCAGTTGCTGACCGATACAAGTGAGCTGTACAAGGTGTTTAACCGCGATTTTTCAGCCGGTTATTTAACTGGCACCATTAATCGCGATATGTACATTGATAACCCGCGTAACCATGCGGGCGAACATTTTGCTCAGTTGGCGGGTGTGTCTGATCAAGAGCAAAAGCGTCTTATTAAACAGAAGGTGTACGACGATAACACGCAAATCATGGCGCAAATGCAGCAGCGTATTGCGGACCTTGACCACGAAGTGCATAAAGACTCAAGCCGCAAACATAAGATTGCTGATATTCAGGTGCCATCCCTTAAAGCACAAAACAGCTCGAATCAAACCAACGCTATGCAGTTGAATGTGTTGATTAGCGACCGTGCCGATGTGGAGCGTTATCATGGACAAGAAGTGAGTGTTTACTTTGCTCTGCCATCTGCACTAGCTCGCCAATTACCTGCAATTCTTGAGCTTTTTGAACAGCATCCGCATCTGATTCCGTGGTTCCCAGCGGTACTGATTGGTGACGATTTCGATGCAGCGCAAACATTGCTCGAGTCTTTATCCCCTGCGCTTATCGTGACCAATAACACTGGTGTTGCCACCTTAGCTAACCAGCTCGGTCTCGCGTGGGTTGCGGGGCCACAGCTTAACTTAACCAACTCCTATGCATTGCACTGTTTAAAAGAAGAGTATCAATGTGCGGGGGCCTTCTTGTCGAATGAGCTTTCCGCCAAACAAATGAAACATGTGGTACGTCCGGAGCAATTTCGTCTCTGTTACAGCATTTATCAGCCTTTGGTGCTACTGACCAGTCGTCAATGTATGTTCCAGCAAACCATTGGATGCCGGAAAAAACGGGTGACCAAAGGGTGTTTAGCGAGTTGTAAAAAATCGGCTTCAATTATCAATCTTAATGGCTCGTCTTATGTGATTGATAAACAAAGAGGTGAGCACAACAGTATTTATCATCAGCATCACAATATGAACGTGCAAGTGGTGCAGGATCTGCCACAGCTCTTTACCGATCTGTTTATTGATTTGCGTGACGTGCCGACCGAAACTAAGGTGAATTTGGATCGTGAAACGCTGGTGGCACTGTTTAAACAGCTTTGTGAACCTCAATCACGAGAGAGCGCAAGTGAGCAGTTACTCGCCTCGGTCGCCCCGACTACCAACGCGCAATATATAAAAGGGTTAGCATAAAAAAGAGCCACACAGAGTGTGGCTCTGTTGCATGTTGAATCGTACAGTCTACAAAACACAATGTTTTGCGTAGGATGTGGCTTGGTTTGCTGTCCAATCTCCTTTAGGTGTGTCGTCCAT
The DNA here is from genome assembly GCF_001547935.1 of Vibrio tritonius. Taxonomy (NCBI): domain Bacteria; kingdom Pseudomonadati; phylum Pseudomonadota; class Gammaproteobacteria; order Vibrionales; family Vibrionaceae; genus Vibrio; species Vibrio tritonius. The sequence goes on along the minus strand of NZ_AP014636.1, from coordinate 1,642,861 downwards.
GCCTTTACACCACTGTTCACTGCCCACTTCATTATTGAGTAGACAATGCTTAGCATAATCGATGGCATTTTGGCTACTCCAATCGGTTTTGGGTTTATCGCGTAAGTCTTGACACCAAGACTGGCTTCCGACCTCATCGCCGCAAGCGGAAAGTGCCATCGTAGTAACAATTAATAACAGCGTTCGTTTTATCATGAGGAGTATCCAATGTCTTTATAGGAATAGGATTTGTGCATGTCTATTTCATCAAGTCTAGCGGGATCTGCTGTTGCTATGTTAAATCGCTGCTAAATGTCCTGAGCTTATTGCAAGTCTACGTGATCCTCATCACTCAAATTTTTATAAAATGACAATTTTTACTGATTGATCTCACACTCTGATTTTGATCGTGATGAAAACGTTTCGCTGACTCATTACTATGCCATCGAAACGTTTCGATGGCGATTTTATGAAGATTCGATGATCGGCTCTTTTGCCACCAAATGTATATGAATCGCATGCCATATAAGGTGAAATCATGAAAAAAGCGACACTTCTCCACGCTGAACTCTCCCATTTAGTGGCGACTCTGGGCCACACCGATGAATACACCATTTGCGATGCCGGTTTACCGATTCCAGCTTCTGCACAACGTATCGATTTGGCGTTGACTAAAGGCATTCCTTCTTTTATCGATACGGTTAAAACACTGTTGTCTGAATCGCAAATTGAAGGTGTGATTTTGGCGGAAGAGTTCGCCAAAGTAAGCCCTAAATTGCACGATGAGTTGTTATCGGTTCTGCATAAAGAAGAGCAGCAATGTGGTAAAGCCTTTTCTATTACCTATTTGCCACACGAAGAATTTAAAACCCGTACACACCACAGCAAAGCGGTGGTTCGTACTGGTGAATGTACGCCTTATGCCAACGTAATTTTCCAAGTTGGTGTGGTGTTTTAACTCACGCCTATTACGTGTGCAGTAATGAAGTTTAGCTTAGTAAGAACAGAACAATTGAGGACCGAACATGACCCAGCCAATTTTAGCTCTGACGCAGATTGAAAAGGCGTTTCCCGGCGTGAAAGCGTTGGATAAGGCAAGTCTGAATGTGTATTCGGGACGAGTTATGGCGCTAATGGGGGAAAACGGCGCGGGAAAATCCACGCTAATGAAAGTCCTCACCGGTATTTATAACAAAGACGCGGGTAGCATTGAGTACCAAGGGCTACCGGTTAAGTTTAAAGGTCCAAGAGAATCACAACATGCCGGAATCAGTATTATTCACCAAGAGTTGAATTTGATTCCTGAGTTGACGATTGCTGAGAACATCTTTTTGGGGCGAGAAATGGTATCGCCGTTTGGTCGTATCCTATGGAAGACCATGTATCGCAAAGCGGATGAGTTATTGGCGCGTCTGAATGTGAAGCACAGTGCCCACACTTTGCTGGGTGAATTGAGTTTAGGTGAGCAGCAAATGGTGGAAATCGCCAAAGCGCTCTCATTTGAATCCAAAGTGATCATTATGGATGAGCCGACCGATGCGCTAACCGATACAGAAACCCAATCACTCTTTAACGTCATTAATGAACTGCGCGATCAAGGTTGCGGCATTGTTTATATCTCCCATCGTCTTAAGGAGATCTTCGAAATTTGTGATGACATCACAGTGCTTCGTGACGGCAAATTTATCGGTCAATGTCCAGTAAAAGAGACCGATGAAGAAGGGTTGATTGAAATGATGGTGGGGCGCCGTTTGGATGAGCAGTACCCACGAGTTTCGGTAAAGGAAGGCGATGTTTCTCTTGCGGTTGAACATCTCAGCGGCCAAGGCGTGCATGACGTGAGCTTTACTTTGCGCAAAGGGGAAATCTTAGGTATTTCTGGGCTAATGGGCGCTGGCCGCACAGAATTGATGAAGATCATCTATGGCGCATTGCCTAAAACCGCTGGCGAAGTGAAAGTCGATGGGCAATTGGTTGACGCTCATTCACCACAAGATGGTTTGAATGCAGGGATTGCCTATATTTCCGAAGATCGCAAAGGAGATGGTTTGATCCTTGGTTTATCGGTAAAAGAAAACATGAGCTTGTGCGCTCTACCACAATTGAGTAAAGGCATACAAATTCAACATGGTGCTGAAAAACTCGCGGTGGACGACTTTATTCAATTGTTCAACATCAAAACCCCGAAACGCGAGCAGATCATTGGCAACCTTTCTGGTGGTAACCAGCAGAAAGTGGCGATCGCTAAGGGTTTGATGACACGACCAAAAATTCTCATCCTCGATGAGCCGACGCGCGGTGTCGATGTCGGTGCGAAAAAAGAGATTTACCAACTGATTAATGAGTTTAAAGCGGAAGGCATGAGCATCATTTTGGTGTCCTCAGAAATGCCAGAAGTGCTCGGTATGAGCGATCGCATTCTAGTGATGCATGAAGGTCGCATCAGTGGCGAATTTAGCGCTACCGAAGCAAACCAAGAAAACTTATTGGCCTGTGCGGTAGGGCGACTCCCTCAACGCCCAACTGAAAATCAGCCAAAAAACGTATCTAACGAGGAACCAGCATGAGTACCGAAACCATGAATAAATCCACCGCGACTCCAAGTAAGAAGTGGTTAACCAAAGAGACATTAGTTGAGCAAAAATCGCTTATCGCGTTGCTTGTTCTTGTGATTGTAGTGTCGGTGCTTAACCCTAACTTCTTCACCTTTGGCAACCTGATGAACATCCTGCGTCAAACCTCTGTCAACGCGATCATCGCAGTAGGGATGACCTTGGTGATTTTGACTGCCGGTATCGACTTAAGTGTTGGCTCAGTGCTTGCTCTCTCTGGTGCATTTGCCGCCAGCATGATCGCTTTAGAAGTACCTGTGCTTGTGGCTGTTCCTGTCTCTTTATTGGCAGGAGCTGCACTTGGGGCTATTAGTGGTGTGATCATCGCAAAAGGCAAAGTACAGGCTTTTATCGCTACTTTGGTTACCATGACCTTACTGCGCGGCGTCACCATGGTGTATACCGACGGTCGACCAATTTCAACGGGCTTTACTGATACCGCGGATGCTTTTGCTTGGTTTGGTACTGGCTATCTTCTGGGCATTCCTGTGCCAGTATGGTTGATGGTCTTTGTTTTCGCAGGGGCTTGGTATCTATTGAATCACACTCGTTTTGGTCGTTATGTTTATGCCCTTGGTGGTAACGAATCGGCGACGCGCCTTTCTGGGATTAACGTTGATCGCGTCAAAATCGGTGTGTATGCCATCTGTGGTCTGCTAGCGGCTCTGGCAGGATTGATTGTGACCTCACGACTATCTTCTGCTCAACCTACCGCTGGTATGGGGTACGAACTGGATGCGATTGCTGCCGTGGTGCTTGGTGGTACCAGCCTCATGGGCGGTAAAGGCAAAATCATGGGAACCTTGATTGGTGCGCTTATCATCGGTTTCCTAAATAACGCGCTTAACCTTTTGGATGTGTCGTCTTACTACCAAATGATTGCCAAAGCCGTTGTCATTCTGCTGGCTGTGCTAGTAGACAATAAAAACAAATAACAACACATGAGTCTGGCCATGACCAGACTCCACCTCTCTCCCAAAGGAACCTACTAATGAAAAAACTGACGATGCTTATCTCAGCAGCTCTTTTGAGTTCAACTGTTTCAGTAGCGGCACAAGCGCAAGATACTATGGCGATTGTTCTATCTACCCTAAATAACCCGTTCTTCGTATCGATGAAAGAAGGCGCAGAAGCAAAAGCGAAAGAATTAGGTTACGACCTAATTGTGCTTGATTCGCAAAATGACCCAAGTAAAGAGCTTTCTAATGTGGAAGACTTGACCGTACGCGGTGTGAAAGCGATTTTGATCAACCCAACCGATTCTGATGCAGTATCAAACGCCATTCGTCTGGCTAACCGTTCAAATATTCCAGTGCTCACACTCGACCGTGGCGCAAGTCATGGCAAAGTGGTTGCGCACATTGCATCGGACAACGTTGCTGGTGGTGAAATGGCTGGTCGTTTCATCATGGAAAAAGTAGGTCAAAAAGCCAAAGTGATTCAACTTGAAGGTATTGCAGGAACTTCTGCGGCGCGTGAACGTGGTCAAGGCTTTATGCAAGCAGTTAAAGGTTCACAAATGGACTTGCTCGCTAGCCAACCTGCGGATTTCGACCGTACTAAAGGGTTGAACGTTATGGAAAACCTAATGGCTGCCCATCCAGATGTTCAAGCGGTATTTGCACAAAACGATGAGATGGCATTGGGTGCTTTACGCGCTGTGCAAGCATCAGGCAAGAAAGTATTGATTGTTGGTTTTGATGGGACAAAAGATGGTATTGCAGCGGTAAAACGTGGCAAATTGGGCGCAACCATTGCCCAGCAACCTGATTTGATTGGTGCATTAGGTGTGGAAACAGCAGATAAAATGCTAAAAGGTCAAACCGTTGAAAAATCTATCCCCGTTCCATTGAAGATAGTGACTAAATAATTTTATTGTTTCAGGCTGCTCCTCAATGGGGAGCAGCGCTGAAAGAAATAGGTTCTGATTTACTGATTCCATGCGATGGTGTCTAGTGACGAACAGTTAGGGTGCAGAGCGTATTTCTTTCAGTTTTTATCACGTAAAGGAAAGTTTCTATGAATAAGTTAGTGGTGTTAGGCAGCGTTAACGCAGACCACGTACTTCAGGTTCCTCGTTTCCCTCGTCCTGGTGAAACGCTTCACGGGAATCGTTATCAAGTTATCCCTGGTGGTAAAGGTGCAAACCAAGCAGTGGCGGCAGCCCGTTTGCAAGCCGATATCGGCTTTATTGCCTGTGTCGGCGATGATGCCTTTGGCCGTGATATTCGCGACCATTTTGCTCAAGACGGTATGAACATCGAGCATGTGCGTATTGAGCAAGATTGCCCAACTGGCATTGCGATGATCCAAGTCTCTGACGAAGGTGAAAATACCATCTGTATTTCCGCAGAAGCGAATGATCATTTGACCACTGAGGTTGTAAACCAAAGTCGCCAAGCGATTGAGCAAGCCGATTATCTGCTGATGCAACTGGAAACTCCGATGGAAGGGGTGATTGCGGCAGCGGCCATGGCAAAACAAGCGCACACACAAGTGATTTTAAACCCTGCGCCAGCGAAAGCTCTACCCGCACAATTGCTTGCCAATATCGACATCATTACTCCAAATGAAACCGAAGCAGAAGAGTTAACTGGCATTGCGGTAATCGATGAAGCATCCGCTGCGAAAGCGGCCCAAGCACTGCATGACCAAGGTATTCACACCGTAATGATTACCCTTGGCGCTAAAGGCGTTTGGGTGAGTGAACAAGGACAAGGTCGCATTATCGCTGGTTTTCGCGTTAAAGCGACTGATACCACAGCAGCAGGTGATACTTTTAATGGTGCGTTTGTGGCTGGTCTGCTAGAGAAAATGCCTTTAGAATCAGCGATTAAATTTGCCCATGCTGCCGCCGCGATTTCGGTAACACGCTTTGGCGCGCAAACTTCGATTCCTCATCGTCAGGAAGTGGATGAGTTTTTGGCGCAGCATCTCAAACAGTAGTAAGGAACGAATCTTATGCCGACCATGAAAGACATCGCGAAACTTGCAGGAGTATCGACTTCCACGGTCAGCCATGTGATCAATAAAACCCGCTTTGTCAGTGACGAAATTGCCGAGAAGGTCAACGCCGCTGCAAAGCAACTCAACTACGCGCCTTCTGCTTTGGCGCGCAGTTTGAAAATGAATCGCACCAAAACCATTGGTATGCTCGTTACCACATCAACTAACCCCTTCTTTGGCGAGGTGGTGAAAGGGGTGGAGCGGAGCTGTTATCACCAAGGTTACAACCTGATTTTATGTAACACCGAAGGGGACAGTGAGCGCATGCGTGCCTCGATTGATACACTATTACAAAAGCGGGTTGATGGACTAATGCTGATGTGTACTACCCTCGAAGGCGAGCATCTTGATGAGTTTGAGCGCTATCCAGATATCCCTGTAGTGGTGATGGACTGGGGGCCAATGGTGAACGGTAGCGATAAGATTTTGGATAACTCGTTTCGCGGCGGTTATATGGCGACTCAGCATCTGATTGATTGTGGGCACCAGCGCATTGGTTGTATTACAGGCCCGCTCAATCAACATCAGGCCAAAAGTCGTTATGAAGGTTACCAAAAAGCGCTCAGTGATGCCGGCTTGCAACAGCACCCTGAGTGGGTGGTTGAGTCGAACTTTGAATGCGAAGGTGGCTTTGCCGCGATGAATCAGCTCATGGCGGGTAGTTCATTCCCCAGTGCACTGTTTGTCAGTAACGATATGATGGCGATGGGAGCGATCAATGCCGCGGCTGAGCAGCAAATCAGCGTGCCGGAGCAAATTTCGATTATTGGTTACGATGACATTCGCATCGCCCAATTTATGACGCCGTCTCTGACCACCATTCATCAGCCTAAATATCGATTAGGCAAAGCGGCGGTTGAAGCGCTGCTGGCCAAATTGCAACATCCAGAAAGTGCCCCGCAGATCATTCAGTTAGAACCGACGTTAATTGAGCGTAAAAGCGTAAAAGTGCTGCGTTAGGTCATTCCAAAATATACGGGCATCCTTTGATCAGGATGCCCGTTTTATTTATTAACAATACTCTGTAAACACCGACTAAGAGAGGTTACATCTTGCCAAACAGGCGTTCACCGTAGACAAAAAACACCAGTCCACTCAACATAATCGCTAGCCCTGTAAAGTGCCACCAGTGTACAGGGCGCGTCGGCATTTCAAGCCAACCCCATGTATCGATGCATAAACCGGTTGCCAATTGGCCAATGATAAAAAGAAACATCACGTTGGTAATGCCGATTTTTGGAGCAAGGAAAATGGAGGTGAAGACAAAGGCGGCACCAATCACGCCTCCTAACCATTTCCAACTGGCTTGGTGTACTAAATTAACAGCCGTGCCTTGCCAATTGGCAAAGGCAAGTGAAGCAACGCCAAGACACAAGGCTCCAATCCCAAATGAGATACAGGCGGCGATCAAAGGTTGTGAGCCGACCGTTACACTTAAACGACTATTCACCGCCGCTTGTATGGATAGGCCAGCACCGCCCGCTAAAGCGATGACAAAATAGAACAGATTCATCGAAAGCTTTACCGTATTAGGCTAGTGGGTTAACTGTTTTTCTAACGCTTGAACGACAGCTAATGCCGATTGAGGGTTTTGCCCGGTGATCAGCTCACGATCTTGAACAATATGGCTCTTAAACTGATTGCCCATGGAGAATTTGGCTCCAGCGTTGGTCAATGCGGTTTGTGGGGTAAATTTCAACTGACTGCCATTGAACATACCTTTGGCTGCTTCTTCCTCATTATTGGTAAACGATGTCATTTTGTAGCCAGCATAGATCCACTGAGCATCGGTTGCTTTGGGGTTTTGTTCCAATTTTTGCGTGTATTGTTGGGCATCAGGCAAAGCGGACACTAAGGCGATTGGACCATGACAAACTAAGGCGGTTGGTTTCCCGGCCGCATGGAAAGCTTGAAGCAGTTTACCCATTGCTGGGCTAACGGAGAGATCTTGCATTGGCGCATGACCACCAGGGACAAAAATCGCGTCAAAATGGTTGTAGCCAATTTGCTCAACACGGGAAAGACTGATGACGGGAGAGTGTGCCGGATCGGTGAGTTTGAGGTCTTTAAGCAATTTTACATGTGCGTCGAATGCTTGCTGATCACCACCAAAATCTTTCACGTTAACTGAGTGTTGGTCTAAGGTCGGGGCTTTGCCAAGTGGTGTGGCGAAAGTTAAGGTATCACCCGCATCAAGCAGTGCCTTAACTGGTTGCATTAGTTCATTAAGATAAAATCCCGTTGAATAGGTGACACCATTTTTTAGGTCTAAATGGTCACTATCAGACAACACGACCAACACATTAGCTGCGTTAGCCCAAGTACTTGTCGCCATTAATAGAGAAGCGAGTAAGCTAAGTTTGAACCCTTTCATGTGACATATCTCCATAAAGTTAAGCTAATAAGGCATCGCGCAGTGCTTCACCGACACTTAGCGCTGACTGTGGGTTTTGTCCGGTAATTAACTTGCCATCGACAACCACGTTATTGGTCCAATCAGGCGCGGATTGATGCAATGCACCACGCTGTTTTAGAGTGGTTTCCAGAAGAAACGGTACAAGCTCAGTCATACCGACCGCTTGTTCTTCAGAATCCGTAAACGCTGCCACTTTTTTGCCGGCGACTAAGTAATCCCCACTGCTGAGTTTGACGTTGACTAAGGCACTAGGGCCATGACATACCGCAGCCACGATTTTATCGGCCTCGAACAGTGTGCGAGTTAGGGTTAATACTGCTGGATTTTGTGGAAAATCCCATACTGTGCCGTGTCCACCGACAAACAAGATGGCGCTGTATTCCTCCGCTTTGGCTTGATCCAGTGCGATAGAATTGCGCAATTGATCTTGAAACGTCTCATCGTTCCAATAGTGCTCGTTAATTGGATCAGAAAGGTCAACCCCATAAACGGGAGGTAAACCGCCCTGAATCGAGGCCAATGCGGTGGGGATGTTGGCTTGTTCAAGAACGTGTAGTGGATGAGTCAATTCAGGAAGATAAAATCCCGAATCATCATGACCTTGACCCAAGTCTTTATGACTGGTGAGGACAAAGAGTACAGGTTTGATTAGATTTGCCGCTGGCATAAATAGAACCTCTTAAATCAGGCTGTTATGTAAAAAATAAAATGAATTTTGCAACTGTTTAAAAACGAGCCACAACCGGTGTGGCTCGTAAACAATAGGCTTAGCTTTGGGGGCCGCTGTAGGTGGGGTAGTCGGTATAACCGTGTTCATCACCACCGTAATAGAGGTCTTGATTAGGGATAGCAATCGGCCAACCATGACGATAACGCTCCACCAAATCGGGATTGGCAATGTAGCTTGCACCAAAGGCCGCTAAGTCAATCACACCAGAGTCCAGAAGCTGGTTGGCTTTGGCTAAATCAAGCCCGCCAGCGAGAATTAAAGGGCCTGTGAAGGCGCGACGAAAACGCGCTAAAAATCCCTCGGGCATGGCTGGTGCGCCGCGACTGGCTTGGTCCATGATGTGGACATAAGCTATCTGGCGTTTATCTAATTCAGCGGCAAGGTGAAGGAAGGTTTCGGCTTCTTGTGGAAAATCACCTAATTCATGCAGGCGTCCAAAAGGAGAAAGACGAATACCAACTTTGTCTGCACCGATACGAGCGATGCAGGCATCAACCACTTCCAACGCAAAACGCACGCGATTGTCGATGCTTTCGCTACCGTATTGGTCTTGGCGATCGTTGACAGCACCATTGATAAATTGTTCGACTAAGTAGCCATTCGCGCCGTGAATTTCTACGCCATCAAAACCGGCTGCCATGGCGTTCTCGGCGGCTTGAGCAAATTCATTCACGATGGCTTGCACTTCTTCGGTAGTGAGTTGATGTGGTTTACTGGCGGTAACAAAACCGGGTTGTCCCTGCTTATCATACCCAAACGCTTTACTATGAATGGCTTGTGTTGCCGTTGAACTCACCGGCGCTTGACCATTGGGTTGCAGCGACACATGACTGATTCGACCCACATGCCAAATCTGCGTAAAAATAACACTGCCTAAGTCGTGAACCTGCTGCGTCACTTTGCGCCAAGCTTCTATCTGCGGCTGATTCCAGATCCCCGGACAATCGACAAAGCCAGAGCCTTGCTGACTAATTGGCGTTCCTTCCGTCACAATCAGTCCGGCATCGGTACGCTGAGCGTAGTAACGCACAGTGGCCTCATTTGGCACATTACCAGGCGCACGAGCACGGGTCATCGGCGCGACAACCGCTCTATTTTTGAGTGGTTTTCCGCTTAAAACATAATCATCAAAAAGCACGGTCATATTAGGTTCCTCTGGTAAATGACAGATTGAGGAAATACCCGAACGGTTAACTGAACGGGTATAACAGAACCATGCTAGTGCGATGAGATTGGAAGGAAAATGGCGATCTGTTTATTTGCCAAATAAATAAAATTTATATCAGAGATGATGAATTTGGCTCGCTTCCAAACAGAGTGCGCGAATCCATTGATGGGCGGGATTGCGATGTGAACGCTCATGCCAAGCCATGCTCTTGGTAAACCCTTGAACTTCCAATGGAGTGTCCATGATCACCACGTGATCATGGCGACAAGCCAGTCGGCGTGGCACCACGGCTATCATGTCGGTGATCCGCAGAATCTCTGGCAGTACCAAAAAGCTATTCACGGACAGCCCGATGCGACGTTTCACTCCAATTTCTTCTAGTGCATCGTCAGTTGGCCCCCAAAAGCCCCCATGGTTGGAGACCAAGATATGTTCAAGGGCACAAAATTGTTCTAGCGTGATTTGTCCTGTTTGCGCTGCTGGATGTTCGGCGCGCATCATGCACACATAGCGTTCTTGATACAAAGAGCGACTATGCAGATCGACTGGCGTAGTTTCTGGGGTCATTAAGGCCAAATCGACATCCCCTTGCTCCATCTGTTTCACCATGGTTTCGGGATTAATCGCAATCACGGCGACGCGAATCCCTGGAGCTTGTTTCTTTAACTCGGACATCAAAGGTACGATCACCGCTTTTAATGCATAGTCGGTCGCCGCGATGGTGTACGTCATGTCTGCGGTGAGAGGGTCAAAATGGACGGGTTGTAAAAGCAGGTTGATGTCGGTCAGGACTTGTTTGATCGGGGGAGCAAGCGCTAGTGCACGTTCGGTCGGGATCATGCCACGTTGAGCACGTACAAAAAGAGGATCATTAAAATAGTCGCGTAGGCGGGTCAACATCGCGCTAACCGCTGGCTGAGTTAGCGAGAGACGTTGCGCAGCATGGGTGACGGTTCCTTCATCCATCAAGGCATCGAACGCTTTTAATAAATTCAGATCTAAATTGCGTATGTCGTTGTTCACCTTCTAACTGGCTCCTTCGTCCGTCATATCGAGTTAAATCAGGGCTATCTTCGTTAGATACACCCCCTCGGTGTTATTTACATTAAGCAGCGATTGCACATTCGTCAAACTACGACATCGATTCACATTGGTGAGTTGTTAAGTGTTTGAGTGATAGCTTAATTCGCTCTATCTAAGCATTATTGAGGAATTTATTCATAATGTATAATTATTAAAAATAGAAAAATTAATAATTTTTTATTTGAAAAATGGGTTCGTAGAATGACGTCATGATCAGAAACACCATGGTCAATAACACCAAGAAAAAGCAGTGAGGAGATCTTTGATGTCTAACCCAACGCAATACCCAAGAACCTTTTCTCATATCGGACTTTCTGTTCCCGATCTAGATAAGGCCGTTAAGTTTTATACCGAAGTGCTCGGTTGGTATCTCATTATGGAGCCAACTACCATCGTTGAAGATGAAAGCCCGATTGGTGAAATGTGTACTGATGTTTTTGGTCAGGGCTGGGGGAGTTTTCGTATTGCTCACCTTTCTACCGGTGATCGCATTGGTGTGGAAATCTTCCAATTTGAAAATGCACAAAATCCAGAAAACAACTTCGAATACTGGCGTACCGGTGTGTTCCACTTCTGTGTGCAAGATCCGAATGTAGAAGAGTTAGCAGAAAAAATCGTTGCAGCTGGCGGTAAGAAACGCATGCAAGCACCACGTTTTTACTACCCGGGTGAGAAACCTTACCGCATGATTTATATGGAAGACCCATTTGGCAATATCCTAGAAATCTACAGCCACAGTTATGAATTAACTTACTCTAGCGGCGCTTACAACTAAATCGAGACTTGTCTATGAAAGCCATTATTTATCAACCAGATAATGATATTTTTTGCGCCTGTGATATGGCGACACCGCAGCTTGAATCGCCTTACGATGTATTGATTGAAGTCGATGCGGTTGGTCTTAACCCAGTCGATGCCAAAGTCAATTACTGGTTTGGAATAGTGTCTGACGGGGCTCGTGAGTTTGTGGGTGGTTTGGATGTATCGGGAACCATTATTGCTAAAGGTAAAGAGGTTCACCAATGGCAGCTAGGGGATCGCGTCCTTTATCATGGCAACATGCGCCGTCGCCAAGGTGGATTTGCTCAGCTGGCAGTACAAGATTCACGTACACTCACGCCGCACCCTGAGGTGAATGCCTGCGAAGCTGCAGCTTCACCTTGTGCGGGGTGGACGGCTTATCGAGCCATTAACGATAAACTGCATATGGCGAGTCATAAACAGAGTGTCGCGATTTACGGTGCGAGTGGCGGGGTGGGGAGTTACGCTGTTCAGCTTTGTCGTTACTTCAACGTACCGCAAGTGATAGCCATTTGTTCTGAGCGAAACTTTGACTATGTGCGATCGCTGGGGGCGACTCACTGCTTCGATTATCGCGATGAAAAGCTGCTTGAGAAACTGGCAATGGTGGTGGGGTTGGATGGTGTTGATTGCGCTCTGGATTGCTTTGGTCAAAAGGGGCAAAGAGTGCTTTCAGCAAGTTTGGGCTTTGATGGGCAGTTAGTGGAGTTGGTCAATACCATCGACTCTGCTCAACATGAACGAGCATTTGAACGTGGTCTGACGCTTCATCAACTGAGTTTAGGCTCAGGGCATGTCTACGGTGACCGTGGTTTCCGTTCAATTGTTAATGCGGGAATGACGATGAATTTGTTGATGGAACAGCAAAAAATTCAAGCCCCTAAACTTACCGTGATCGAGTTGGCTGACATACCCGATGCGCTTACTGAGATTCGCTTAGGACATACCTGCGGCAAATATGTGGCTGCCATAAAATAGTCACGACGATTTTTGGGCAGCGATACCGCTGTTTAAACACAAGCGTACCTTGCTACCTAGAACGTCTCTGATCTAAAGATTCGTTATATTAGGTATCGTTTAATGTGATTGGAGTGAACCCGGCAAATCTTAGATGATATCGACCTCAACGAAATAATCCGTTTAATCTAGTGTTACGAGAGGAAATGATCATGAGCGATATTATTTGGCCTGAAGGTTTTGTACCAGGGTTCACTGACAACTTTTGTTCTAATGAAGTGATTGTGGTTGGTTTGTCTGCAAAAGAGATTTGGCCACTATTAAATACCCCAGCACAATGGCCAACTTACTACGCTAACTCAGCCAATCCCCGTTTCTATGATGACCAAGGGCCTGAACTAACCGATGGCGTACGTTTTTACTTTGAAACCTTCGGTTTTCCTGTTGAATCTCAATGTGTTGAGTGCGTAGCTCCTGTTGCCGGTCAACCAGCACGTCTTGCTTGGCACGGTTGGGCTGGTGAAGGTGAAACACGTCTCGATGTGCACCACGCATGGTTGATTGAAGATTTGTCGGAAAATCGCGTACGTATTCTGACTCAGGAATCGCAAAAAGGTAATCCAGCTAAAGAGTTAGCAAACACTAAGCCAAATCCAATGATCAATGGTCACCAAGAGTGGTTAGATGGTCTTGTTGCTGCCGCGCGTAAAGCAAAATAATTTTAGGCCTGAAGGGTTTAGTCAGAAAGAGAGCTGCGAAAGAGGCTCTCTTTTCTTCTGTAATGCGGGTTTATGCTTCTTGTAAAAAGTTTAGCTGTTCGCTGGTTTTGCTTGGCACAAATTCGGTGATTTGATAGCTTGCCGCTTGGTTACGATAGAAAGGATCAAACGTAATCATCTCTTCTAACTCTGCGCGCGTCATTCCATGTGCTAATATCACCCCGCCGGTACGCGGCTCTTTACGTCCCGATGCAATAAAATGACCTTTGGCATAGTGCTCGTCAAGATAGCGACGATGCTCTTCAAGATGTTGGTTAACCTGCTCAATACCATTGGTGTAGGTCAAAGAAACCACAAACATAGAGAGACTCCTTCTCTAGATAATAAGATTCATCCTACTGAAAATACTACAAATTCCCAACCAATTTTTTAAAAAGCATTTTTTAAAAGGACACACACCATCAGTTTTATGAGCAGTTTTATGAGGACACACACCTTCGAACCACACCTTCGAACCATGATGGCAAAGCAGTTCTCGATAATGGTTTGTTCTGATTCTGTAGCGGTTAATTTAGATAGTGTGATCAACTAATTGAATTTGAATAATTGGGCTATCTATTTTCGAGAGTGTTGCGGGTAGCGGAGGGCTTTAGTTATGCAAGCTGGCTCATAAATTAGGCGATATGCAGTGCGACCATCCGTTTCTTATTCAATGCGGTTTTTACTTGATGCAAACGCGGAGTAGAACCAATCCAAACTATTGGCTTTTTCTCTAGCTCGGTACAAAGTGTTAAACAGTCCGATTGGGTCAGCGTGAGTCTTGCGAGTATATTTGGTTGTGAATCATTGATATAACCGGATTTGTCTGGCCTTATTTGTCGGCCAAGCCAATCTACTAGCTCAAGGTAGTCGCTGAGTCTAAAGGGGACCCCTTGCGTTTTATCTTGATGCTCGTAGCCCATAAAATTGGCGAGCGATGGTGTGGTGGTTTTTCCTTTCTCTAAACTCGTTAGTCTCGCTTTAATTGAGGTAAAGTCAGATTGCTCGGGTGTGTCAGCCATCTTGGCTCGAATTGGGTTTAAATCGACATACGCCATGGCTGCCAGCAAGGCTTTTTCATCAAGCAGCGCTTGTGATTTGAATCTCCCTTCCCAAAAACGACCTGTGCATTGGTCTTCTTTGTTGGCTTGAACGGCAATGCCGTAATTAAGCTCACGCATAAACCAGCTAAGGGAATAAAGTCGTTCTCGCCACTCGCTAATAAATCGATTACACACTTCTTTTTCTGTGTCCGATTGAATCTCTCCTGCTAACCAACGGTGGATAATCGGTGGCAGTTGGTGCTCAGCATGCCAGCGTTCAACCACCTCTAAATCAGATAGAGCTAAAGCACTTTTTTTATCAATACGAACGACCAAATGGTAATGATTGCTCATTACTGCATAAGAGCATATTTGAATCAGATAAACATTGGCAAGGCTAAGAATGCGCTGCTCAATCCAATCTCGGCGATGCTCATAAGATTTTCCGGTAAGACTATCAATACCACACAAATACGAACGACGAACACAGCGAGATACGCAGTGATAATACGGCGTGATGTCGGGGCAAATTAGCTGTGAGCGAGCGGTAGTCATAAATTACTGTTCCGAGAAATAGAAAGCTTTAGCGTGACGATTTACTGAAGTAAACGTAAGAGTGAAGCAGTGATTATTCGAGGCGTTTCAAAGAACCACTGGTGATGTTTTGCGTGTTTTCAAGCTACATGTGAATTGAATAAGGGTGAGTGTCCTCTTTCTTTTTCCACTTCATCTTTATTGTTTTTTGCTTATTTTACTGAAGCATGCACTGATCAATTGGCATTATTGAGGTATTGTCACTACTACGTTTTTACTTATAGGTATCTCATTTTATGCCTGCTGAACCAACACATTTTTTTTCGCGGCCAATTATCGTTTTTTGTCTTGCGACACTTTGCACTCTGTTGTGGGGAAGTGCTTATCCAGCGATTAAAACAGGCTATGTACTATTAAATATTGAAGCACATGATGTTGCTTCTCAGATGGTATTTGCGGGGCAGCGTTTTTTACTTGCAGGTCTATTTCTTATCATCCTATGCGTTCTATTTAGGAAACGATTTCGCTCATTAACTCGTCAAAAAATGCGGCAAATCTTAGTGTTAGGTCTAACCCAAACCAGTTTGCAGTACATTTTCTTTTATATTGGTGTTGCTTTTGCAACGGGGGTAAAAGCGTCCATCATGAACTCGACAGGCACTTTTTTCAGTGTGCTATTGGCGCATTTTATCTATCAGAATGACCGATTAACGCATAGAAGAACAATAGGTGTCATTATCGGCTTCCTAGGTGTCTTCATTGTAAACTTCAACAAATCACTCCTCAATTTTGATTTTAGTTTACTAGGAGAAGGTTCAGTCGTTTTCGCCGCTTTTATCCTTGCGGCTGCATCAATTTACGGAAAGAAAATTTCTCAGGGGATTGATGCAATGGTTATGACAGCATGGCAACTCGCGATTGGTGGGTTAGCGCTATTGCTAATCGGTTTAATATTGGGTGGACACTCGGGAGAATTCGACCTTGCGAGTACCGTTTTATTGATCTATTTGGCTGGATTGTCTTCCGCTGCATTCGCTCTCTGGAGTGTATTGCTGAAGTATAATTCAGTAAGTAAAGTGACTATCTTCAATTTTTTAGTGCCAGTATTTGGTAGCAGTTTGTCATCACTTTTTTTGGGTGAAGCAATATTGGAAGCAAAAAACATCATCGCCTTAATCTTGGTATGCAGTGGTATCTATCTGGTGACGCTTAATAAGCCCGTTGTTTCATTTAAGCAATAACCAGTACTTAGAAAAATGGCATAAATTCAACGTGATGTAAGTGTTGTTTTCTTAAATTGGCTTTGCGTTCTCGTTTTATCTTCTGAGTTTAGGCACTGCAATAAGCAGTGCCAGATCCATTTGAGGAGGACTCATTTTAAGGTGAGTGTCCTCGTAGCGATTTTTTAAGGAGGACTCATTTTAGGGTGAGTGTCCTCGTAGCGTTTGCGATTTTGTAGCAGCGGCAATTTTGGGTGAGTGTCCTTGTAGCGTTTGCGGCGGCAATTTTGGGTGAGTGTCCTCGTAGCGATTTCGAGTGTCCTCGTAGCGTTTAGCGGAAGTTTCTTTCTACCAGTGGGCGAATGGTTAATTCGTCCACGGTGGCTACGCCTTCTTGGGTGGCCATAAAGAGAATCGCATCGCAGACACTTTGTGCATCGAGATACTCAGGGCGTTCAGCGCTACGAAATGGCGTATCAACGCCGCCGGGATAGAGAGCACACACTTTAACGCCCATTGGTCGTACTTCTTTGCGAAAGACTTGAGTGAGCGCATCAAACCCTGATTTGGCGGCTGTGTAAGCACCGATATTTTCATTGGCAAATTGGCACACGGTTGAAAGAACGTTGATGATGGTGCCTTGCTCGCGGGGCTTCATGGCTAAATTGTATACTTCTTGCATAAAGACAAATGGGGATACGGTATTTAAGGTGATGAGATTTTGTAAGTCAGTAATGGCTAAATCAGCCACGGTGCTGCGAGCGGTGTTAGCACCAGCGCAGTTAACCAGTACATCGATACCCCCTAAAGCAGCATGGGCGTTAGCGACAAACTGTTTTACATGAGCAAAATCAGTGGCATCAAAACTATCGTGATAAAGAGTGTTACCAGTCGCGCCTATTTGCTGTAACAGGTCATCCATTTTTGCCGGAGAGCGACCGCAAAATGCTACATTTGCTCCCATGTTGATTAACTGTTGAGTCAGCAGTTTGCCAATGCCAGAGGTCGCTCCTGTTACCAGAAAATTGAGTTGATTTACCTGTTTCATTTAAGATGCTCATTGTTCAAAGAGCTGGTGATTTTAGAAGCAAGGCTTTTTGATTTCAGCGAGTTACCTCATAGTTTGTCATTTCCTTTCCTAGCTCTTACGTCCCCTAAAGTGAATGAACACCATGGTTTTGTTACTGTAATGCTTGCTTAAGCTCGTTTAGAGTTGGTCTTAATAAAGGGGTGTCTTGTACGGTGAGCGCACAGATATCCGCGGCAATCATCTCGCGCAGTGGGATAAAACGGACATGTGGCCAAGCAAGACTTGCGTAACTTTCCGGCACAATCGACAAAATGCCTCGGGTGGAAATCACCGCCAATAGCGTATTAGGTTCCACCACTTGCTGCACGATGTTAGGGTGAAAGCCGCTTTGCTGACAGCGTTGAATAATCCAATCTGTGGACGATGAATTTTCGCGACTGAGCATAACAAACTCTTGCTCACTAAGATGGTTTAGACTGAGCAATTTATGGTTAGCCAAAGGGTGATGTTCTGGTAGGGCGACCATCATTTTCTCGCGATAAAGTGAGGTCATCGTGAGTGGTGCAACATTGACCGTATCGGCATACCGCACCAAACCAATATCAATACGCCCTTGTTCTAGTGCCAGTTTCTGTTTCTCTGGTGACATCTCAATCAGATTGTATTTGGTCGCAGGATAACGCTGTTGGAGTTGGTAAAGTGCGTCGCCAAAACCTGCCCAGAAAATTGAACTCATCAAGCCGATATTGATTGTTTGGTGATCGACCCGATAGCGCTGTTTAACTCGGCTAATGGAGGTATCGAGCACATCAAAAATCAAACGACACTCTTTTTGTAATTGCTTGCCTGCTGGTGTCAGTTGCACGTTACGCGTATCACGCAGAAACAATTCGACTTCCATTAATTGCTCTAATTCGCGAATTTGGGCACTGAGTGGCGACTTGGTGATGTTAAGCTGCTGTGCCGCTAAGCTGAAATTTTCGGTGTGCGCGACTTGATAAAAGTAACGCAACATTTTTAACGTGACCCGTTGAGTGGCAAAATCCATAGCAAACGTTTTCTATTGTGTTGGTAATCAGGATAATTGTGCCGAATTTTGAGATTTTGTCAGCATGATTATTAGGGTAAAGTGAAAAAAACGGTTACAGCGAAGGAAAAAACATGTCTGCAGATCCAGTGAATCAAGCTCTTGAAACCATTTATGCTCGTAAACCCGGCTTTGCGCCCAAAGCGGGCTTTATCTTAGGCTCGGGCCTTGGTGTGATTGCCGATGCTTTAGAAGAAAAAGTGGTCATCCCTTACGAGGAGTTAGCGGGTTTCCCGGTAAGCACAGTGGAAGGGCACTCTGGTGAGTTGGTGCTAGGTAAACTGTTTGGTATTGAAGTTGCCTGCATGAAAGGTCGTGGTCACTATTATGAGCACCAAACTATGAAAGTGATGACCAACCCGGTACGTACTTTTAAACGGTTGGGATGTGAATTCATGTTGGTGACCAATGCCGCGGGGTCGTTACGTCCGGATCGCATCGATGTGGGGTCATTAGTGGTATTTAACGATCACATTAATACCATGCCAGAATCACCAATGACGGGTCCAAACGATGATGAATACGGTCCACGTTTCTTTAGTGTTGCGAACGCATATGACAAAGATTTGCGTGCCGAAGTATTAGATGTTGCTCAACAACAGAATATTCATCTTAATCAAGGTGTGTTTGTTTCCTACACTGGCCCTAACTTTGAAACCGCTGCTGAGATTCGCATGATGCAAATCATTGGTGGTGATGTGGTTGGTATGTCAGTGGTTCCTGAAGTGATTTCAGCAGCGCACTGTGGTCTGCCTGTGCTGGCCGTGTGTGCGATTACTAATATGGCGGAAGGTTTGAGTGATGTTGTTCTATCGCACGAGCAAACGCTGAAATGCGCTAAGTTGGCGGAAAAAGATTTCATCGCGCTGATCAATGCTTTTATGCGCCATCACTTCAACGTCGCCTAATTGTTCTTGCGACTAAATAGAGGACCTACGGGTCCTCTATCTCTACTGTAAAAAGAGCTAGGTGAAGCCAGTTACCCTAAAGCTTAGGTGAATGTGCTAAAGCTCTAGGTGAATATTAAACCCACCTTTGCCCTGTTTTTTGACTCGGTACATGGCAGTATCCGCGATGGATAACCACTTTTCTTCATCGAATTCCAGTTCGGTATTGATGTAGGTTGCGCCGATGCTGCAACTGCATGGAACGATGTTGTTGTCGATGACCATGGCAGAAGGGAGTGAGGCTTGAATTCGTTCGCAAATGTCAGTTAAGTTGGTTTCGGGGCGATCCAAATTGGCCAGTAATACCGTAAATTCATCTCCCGCCAATCTAGAGACAACATCGTTGGGACGAAGGGTGTTTTTAAGTAATTCAGCAAACCGTTTGAGAAGCTCATCTCCTACATCGTGACCGAATCGGTCGTTAGCGTTTTTCAAACCATCGACATCAATAAACAGCAGTCCAATGTCGGTTTGTTTACGTTCGATAGCTTGTCGTAGTGAACGCACGAAGTAGGTTCGATTGGTTAATCCGGTCAAGGAGTCATGATAGGCTCTGTATTCAAGTTTTTTCTGGAATGAACGCAGCTCAGTAACGTCTTGGGCAAAGATGTAATAATCTTTGAGCTCACTATCTCCAGGCACTAGTTTGAGTTGCAAGAGGCGAATGTCATCCCCCATAAAGAAGGCGTTATCAAACACCACGCTTTCCCCTTGCTTAACTCGGTTTAGATAAGGTTTCCTCTCCAAGTAGGCGTCTTTGCCAATTAAATCTTCTACTTTTTTGCCAATGACGTCATTAAGTGAACAGTCGAAAAATTTTTCATAAGTCCGATTAGCAAAAATATAGCGATCTTGGTGATCCACATGACCAATCAAGACAGGAAGGTGATCGACGATACTTTCTAGTTTGATATTAACCCGAAGATTATTCACGACAGTGGAAGTCAGTTCTTCAATAAAAAACAGCAGCAAGGTGCGATCTTGAATCTGTAACAAACTGATTTTGATGACGCACCAATCGTGTCGTTCTCCATCATGTAGACATTCATTATCTGATTGACTTTCGATAACATGAATCGGCTCACTATTGGCTCGTAATCGTTCAACGACATGGCTTAGCGAATAGTGTGCAAAAGTATGAGGAAAAATGTTGAGGATGGATTCGCCTTGCTGATTGCCAAAGGTGTGGGAGAAAGTGTGGTTACAGTAAATGAGCGATCCATCTGTATGTGCCACAGCGATACTTGAAGGGCACTGGTTAACAATTTGCGCAATTAACTGCGCCTGATCGTTGGGAATAGAGCGGGTAAGTTCAGCATTATTCATTGAGTTCTTCTATCCATCCCATACGCTGTTTAGTAAACAGCGTTGTTTTTATAAAGCCTAATGCATCCGTGCTGAACTGATGAGCAAATACTAAAAGTGTTCATCCTTTCGGATCTGACAGTGTAACCCGTCAGTACGACACATTATACCTAGCGACAATAAGTGCTTTACCTATTTTGAGCACGTATTAATGACGTCCTTTAAATAGGGAGCACATAATTTAAATTATTTTTTATTTTGATAGTGATTTTCATAGACCATCGGTTTCTTTTCATTCCTCTAGCTACGTATTCAATCGACTCGATGGGAGTTGATATCAAACATGATTGCGCTTAGGCAGTATAAAAAGAAAGGCTGCATACTACCTATCTAAGTTTCACTTCAAAATATTCTTGAATAAAATTCATTCACCTAGAAACAGGACTAGGAATAATAATCACAACAATCTGTAACTATTTGACCTTCAATCTCTTTTTTGAGATTAATGTTAAAGTAACCAATGTGCTTGATTCTTGTCAACTATGTGACATCTATCCCATGATAATATTTGACAAATTCCATGAATAATCTAGGCCGCAACTGAGCTTCAAAACATGACAAAGACGACGAGCAATAAATCGTATTCAGAGAGTATTAGCTTTATCTCTACTACCGATTGTTCAAGCTATATTACCTATGCGAATAAAGATTTTTGCGACATTGCCGAGTATTCAGCTGATGAGTTGCGAGGAAATCCCCACAATATTGTTCGCCACCCAGATATGCCAAAAGCCGCATTTGCTCAATTATGGAGTTATGTGAAGCGTGGTGATAGTTGGATGGGATTAGTCAAAAACCGTTGTAAAGGGCCTCGTCACTACTGGGTTTCTGCTTTTGTTACGCCAATCAAAAATGCAGATGGTAAAGTGGTGGAGTATCAGTCGATTCGCTCTAAACCGACCGCAGAACAAGTTGCGCGTGCTGAAGCACTCTATGCCAAAATGAATAACAACCAAAAGGTATCATCTTGGCGTTTTTCTTCTTTATCTCTGACTCAAGGTTTACTTGTCACATCATTGCTTGTTTCTTTGGTAGGGAGCTTCATGTCTAGTCCTTGGTGGTTAACTGCCGCCAGCACAATACTGGGTCTTGGAGCTCTACTCACGAGTTTTTATTGCAAAATGCGTATGAATCAAGTGAATAAATTGGCGTGTGAAGCTTACGATAACCCACTTATGGAGACGGTTTACACTGGGCATTTTGATGACTTTTCAGCGATTGAGTTGTCATTAATGATGCGCAAAGCCGAACTTAGAGCTGTCGTGGCTCGTTGTGCTGATACATCCGAACGTATTCTCTCGGACGCCAATGAAGAGCTTGAAAACATGAGAGAGGTAGAGCAACGCTTAACATCTCAGCAGCACGAAACCGATCAAGTGGCCACGGCAGTGGAAGAGTTGAATTATGCGATCAATGATATTGCCAATAATGCGGCAGAAAGCTCCAACTTTACCGAAGATGCTCAGTCAGTTTCGCAGGTTGGATTGCAAAAAATTGATAATACAATTGAGCAAATTCGGGTACTGGATGCTGAGCTGGCCAATAGCCGTGCTATTTTGACGAGTTTGTCAGAGCATACGCAGAAAGTGGACATGATTTTGGATGTGATTAATACCATTGCAGAGCAGACTAACTTGCTGGCGTTAAATGCTGCAATTGAAGCGGCCCGCGCAGGCGAGTCTGGCCGTGGATTTGCAGTTGTTGCTGATGAAGTGCGCCAGTTAGCGGCTAAAACGGGTCATTCTACTCATGAAATTCAAGCGATGATCGGTGAGCTCCAACAATTGACCGATCAAGTGGTCGCCAGCATGAATCAAGGTTCAGAGTTATCTGAACGCTGTAAACAGCGCGCTGATGAAACAGGGCAAGTTATCCGCAGTATTTCTGATAAATTGGGTCTGATTACCGACAAAAGTCAGCAGACGGCGGCAGCTGTGGAGCAACAAGCCACTGTAACCAAAGAGATCGCTGCTAATACGATGAATATCAAACTGCTCACCGAAAAAACGTCTGCTTCTTCAGGTGAATCGGTTGATCGCACGCGTGATTTGGTTGATAACTTAGAAGATCTTTCGCGTCTTATTCAGCAATTTAAAGCCTGATTGGATGAATATGAGTAAGGGAGTGCTGTAACAGGCATTCCTTTGCCTTCTTGCTACAGGTGTTATCATGATTTAGGTAAAACGCCAGCATTAGCTGTTTTTACTTTCATGCACTTTATAGTGGTAGTTGACATCCACTGTTGAACGGTATTGTGTTTTACCACTTTCTTCCATAAATGGTTCTACTTTTACTTCCATATCGCGTAGTCGAGTGCTGCCGTAAACCATATCTGGGTTGTAGATTACGAGTTTGTTTTTCAGCTTGGTGCCTGGCAACTGTTGTAGGTCATGAATTTTCTGTAAACCAGCATCATAAGCTTCTTGTTTAGTGCTGTAGACACCTGAATCGATGGTCGTTTCACCGACGTTAAGATGAGTTTGAGCTGCGAAAGCCCCTGCGCTAACTGTCATTGCGGCTAGGATAAAAATCGTCTTCTTCATGCGAAATCTCCTTCATGTATTGTTTTCGTGATGTTTCTTTTGAACACGAATTCATCCTATCAATGCTTAAGTTAGGAGTCTGTCAGGCAATGTCAGTTGTTGGATAGAAAACATTTGGGATTTTTGCGATTTCACGGTTTAGTAAGGGGTTTTTCAACACTGTTAGCGTAGTGTCAGAAAGCTGTCAGTGGTATTCATATTCGGTTCATTTTTCAAAGACCTTTTATTACCAACTTCTCTTAGGTTAAATCGCGAACCTAAGAGAAGGAGTTAAGGTTGTCATGACGTTTAAAAGCGAGGTTTGGCAACTTCGTCAAGCAGATAAAAAAGTGACTGATAGGGAATGCCACTGTGATGAGAAAGCCCAATTTCACAGGTACGGCTGTTACTAAAACCGCGATGACAATCTGCGGGCACCTGCTCTCTTAATGTGGCTACCGCCGCAGCATTAAGCTCTGGTGTCACAAATCCTTTATCTCCCGCCCAAGCACAACAAGTGATGTGTTCAGGGATCACCACATGGCTCACACACTGCTCGGCAATCTGCCGCATCTCTTTGGCCAAGCCCAGATGTTGCGTGCTGCAGGTAATATGCAACATGATGGTTTCCTCTTTTTGCTCGATAGTAAGATAAGGCAATAAATAACGGGTAATAAAACCAACCTGTTCATAGATCTCAAGTGGCATATGAAAGAGTTCAATACTGCGTTTGGCACACGGACTCATGTCCATCAAGACAGGGTAGCGGCCTTGTTCGGAGGCTTGCCATAAGATGGCTTCTAGCTGCTGGGCTTTTTGCGTGGCTATTTCGGTCATCCCTTTACTGTCATATGGCATACCGCAACAGGTGTCATTGAGTGCGGCTGGCAAGATAACATCGTAACCCGCCTTATTTAATACTGAGAGCACTACTTGGGTGATAGGACGTTGGTCGGGATTGTCTTGTTGTTGTCCCATGTTGCGACTGGCACACGAAGGCATGTAGACCACGCGTTTTTTGCCCTCTTGATGCATCGCTTGAACTTCTTGTTTCAGTGGAAAACGGTTTGCCGTTGGCAGTTCTGGAATCCATTTGGGAATCGTATCGAGAGAGACTCTTCGCATGCTGGAGGTAATCGCACCAACGGCTTTGGTGCCGATAAGCGATGTAGTGATTTGGTTGGCTTTGAGGCTAGCGTTAACCAGTTTCGTGGTGGTTGAGAAGTGTTCTGATGTCCAGCGTGCAATGGAAGTATAACGGCGATATTTGGCGGTACGCAGTTGTTTGATTAAGGCGCCAGTATTGATTTCAACAGGGCACCGCTGGGCACATAATCCGGTGGCAGCACAGGTTTCAATGCCAAGATAATCAAACTCTTTTTCTAAACTTTTCGCGCCTTCGATGTCGTTATCGCGGCGGCGTTTTTGCAGTTCACGATAGAGCACAATACGTTGTCTTGGCGTTAGGGTTAACCCGCGAGAGGGGCAGACTGCTTCGCAAAAACCACATTCGATACAGCGGTTAACCAAAGGATCGGCCGCTGGCATCGGTTTAAGATTTTTCAGATGGGCGCTTTGATCATCGTTGATGATAACGCCCGGATTGAGCAATCTCTCTGGGTCAAACAGGGCTTTTATGGCTTGCATCAAACGATAGCCTTCCTCTCCCCATTCTAATTCGATAAAAGGCGCCATATTACGGCCTGTACCATGTTCTGCTTTAAGTGAACCTTGATATTTGACCGCAACCAACTCTGCCACATCTTGCATAAATGCCCCATAGCGGGTGATCTCTTTTTCGTCATCAAAGGCTTGGGTAAACACAAAATGCAGGTTACCCGCCAAAGCATGGCCAAAAATGATCGCTTCACTGTAGTGGTATTTGTCAAACAAAGTTTGTAAATCGCGAACGCCTTGGGCAAGTTGTTCGATAGGAAATGAGACATCCTCAATAATGACGGTAGTACCCACTTCTCGTACGGCGCCCACAGCTGGAAACATGCCTTTACGAATCCCCCATAGCGTTTCGACGGTCTTGGCATCGGAAGTAAAAGGGATTGAATGCAGCATTTGGTCTTGATTGAGCAGTGCCATAACGTGTTCGCACTGTGTCACGAGTGCCTCATGCTCGGTGGCACGACATTCCATCAGGAGAGCGGCGGCTTCCAAATCCAGCTCGGCGATAAAATCAGGCATTCCCGCTTTATCGGCAACCGAACGCATTGCGCGTCCATCCATCATCTCTATCGCTGCAATCTCTGTTTTGGCGAGCGCTGTAACGGCTTGGCTCGCTTGCTCGATATTGGCGAACACAATTAAACAGGAGGCTTTGTGGCTGTGTTCTATCACAGTGCGATAGGTCACTTCAGCGATAAAGCCTAATGTACCTTCAGAGCCGATCATCAAATGTTTAATCACATCGATGGGATCGTGATAATCCACTAAGGCATTTAACGCGTAGCCTGTGGTGTTTTTTAAGCGGTATTTGTGTTTGATGAGTTGCGACAGTTCGCTATTGGCTTGGGTTTGGTTTACTAACGTGGAGAGCTGAGCAATCAACGCTGGATGGCTTTGGTAGAACTGCTCAATGCTGTCTGAAGAGGCTGTGTCGAGCAGTGTTCCATCGTAAAACACGATTTTCATGTTATCGATGGTTTGATAAGAGTTTTGCGCAGTACCACAACACATACCACTGGCGTTGTTTGCCGCAATGCCGCCGATTTTACAGGCATTAATCGACGCAGGATCTGGCCCAATTTTACGTTGAAAAGGGGCTAGGTATTGGTTGGCATCACTGCCGATGACTCCTGGCTGCAGACGGATGCGCTCACCTTGATCGAGTATCTGGTGTGAACGCCATTTATCACTAAGCGTAATCAAGACGGAATCGGAGATTGCTTGCCCCGACAAACTGGTCCCTGCTGCGCGAAAGGTATAAGGAATAACCAATTCACGACATTGCTTGATGGTAAAAATGACTTGCTCTAGCGTATCTAAACGTAAAATTAACTCAGGAATGAGGCGATAAAAGCTGGCATCGGTCCCATAAGCAAGGCGGCGGGTTGAGTCGGTAATGATTTGCTCAGGTTCAAGCTGACTTTTCAAGCGCTCGAGCAAGAGTGGATAACGGTTGGTTTGTGATTGAGATGAAACAACATTTGCGGACATATGACTTCCTAGTGCAGAGACTGCATTGTTATTTTAAATATACCCGAGTCACCTCAAGATGCTGGCTCAGTGTATAAGACTTTACCATGCAGATTCTGGCTCACTATGTGAGCCTTTAAACAAAATAGAAAGTGTTAAGCGTAAATAAAATTTGCGGTTTCTTTTACCAAATAATTTGGCATAGAGAAGAGGTATTTGGCTCCATTCTTCTATTTCCAAATTGTGTTTGCTTGTTTACTGGGTTATTGGTGGTTTGATGAAGTACCGACACATGAGAGCTTATTAGGTGGGGTATTGATTGTATTTGCAGGCGTACTGCTAATGTTAAAACGTGCTCCAGCCAAGAGCACGGCGACGGAGCAAATTTAGTCGCCGTGTCAGTACAAATGACCATCAGCGCATTTGGATTGCTAACTGATGATCATTAGGGGGGATTAAGCGGCGACTTCGTCGTCTTCCACATCAAATGATGCAGCGATCAGCTTTTTCGTGTAATCATGCTGCGGGCGATAGAAAATGTCACTTGCTGTGCCTTCTTCCATCACTTCCCCTTTTTGCATCACGAGTACGCGATCCGATAGGGCTTTAACCACGCTCAAATCGTGACTGATAAATAAAAATCCGATATTACGACGCTGCTGAATGTCTTTCAGTAAGTCAATAACGGTTAACTGCACGGAGCGGTCTAATGCTGACGTCGGTTCATCAAGTAAGATAAATGACGGCTCAAGAATCAAAGCGCGCGCAATCGCGATACGTTGACGCTGACCACCTGAAAACTCGTGGGGATAGCGGTTAATTGCACTAGCATCAAGACGAACCTCTTCCAAAGCCTGTTTAGCTTTTAACATACGTTCATGTTTGCCCATTTCAGGGCGATGGACCGTCAAGCCTTCAGTGATAATATCGCCAACGGTCATACGAGGAGATAATGAACCGTATGGGTCTTGGAAGACCATTTGAATGTCTTTTTTGAGGCTCAGTTTCTGTTTGTTAGACAGCGCGCGATAATCTTGCCCTTTAAACTCAATATTGCCAGTGGAAGGTAATAGGCCAATCAAAGCACGACCAAGTGTCGATTTGCCACTACCAGATTCACCTACAATCCCTAACGTTTCTCCTTGTTTGAGCTCAAGAGAAATGCCTTTTACCGCTTCGAAATATTCGTTGCGGCTTTCAAGGAAATGCGGCTTAACAAGGAATTTGACGCGAATGTCATCAGCTTTTAATAGCAGTGGTGCCGATGCTTCTACCGGCGTCTTTTGTCCGCGCGGGATAGAGTTAATCAGCATACGAGTGTAGTCTTTTTGAGGGTCACGAAACAGCTGTTCGGTTTGTCCTTCTTCAATCACATCCCCGGTGCACATGACTAATACTCGGTCGGCTACATGCTTAACCACGCCTAAATCATGAGTGATGAACAGAATTGCCATGCCCATCTTGGCTTGAATTTCTTTAATTAGGTTCAGAACTTCGGCTTGAACCGTCACATCCAAAGCGGTGGTAGGTTCGTCGGCAATCAGAATATCGGGTTCATTAATCAGAGCCATCGCAATCATGATGCGTTGTAGCTGACCACCTGAGAATTCATGAGGGAATTTAGTGTAGGCGCCTTCAGGATTTGGTAGTTTTACCAATTCAAATAGCTCAAGAACCTTCTGTTTGGCTTGAGAACGAGTGACGTTTTGATGGCACATTACCGCTTCGGAAACTTGTCCCCCAACTCGCATATAAGGGTTTAGAGAGGTCATCGGTTCTTGGAAGATCATGCCCATGCGATTGCCGCGCACCTTGCGCATTTCGGCTTCACTTCGATTAAGTAGTTCTTCGCCTTCAAATAGAATGCTAGCACCTTCGTGCAATATCGCATTCTTTGGCAGTAACTGCATTACCGCATTGGTAGAGACTGATTTACCACTGCCGGACTCGCCTACAATGGCTAAGGTTTCACCGATGTTTAAGTCAAAATTGACGTTACGTACGGCGTCGACAATGCCATCGTTGGTGGTAAAGCTGACCGACAAGTTACGTACCTGTAAAAGTGGTGTCTGTGACATGCATACTTCCTAATTAATTTATTACGACCGAACTCGGCTGCAATTCATTAAAACGTTTAAGTTGAGAAAAATGATGGTGTGCGCGTTCGACTTGTTCATATTCTAATTGCCACTGCGCATTGCGCTGGGCGTGGCAGAACGCACCCATGTGCTTAAGCAGGTCTTCACTGTGTTTTTCCAGCACAAGCGAAACACTGCCAATAAGATCTGAAGACTCGATAGCGAGAAACTGCAATAGCCCATAAGACTGATTCAGAACCTCAAAAGCGCGACTCTGTTGTCCCATGTTGTTAAGAATTTCCGATTGATAAACGGCGGTATCTCTTAGGCCTGCAATCAGGCAGGCAAACTGACACGGCTTAGTGTCTTGATGACTGGCTGCTTGATGAATATGTCCGGGCAAGTCGTGTAATACATCCTCAAGCAAATAATGAGCTTGCGGCCAGTGGCCTTGTTTGAGCAATTCTTCTGCTTTAAGGAAACATGACCAGCACTGTTGTAAATCCATCTTCGGTTCTCCAAGGATTCAGATGAACTGATATTTAAATGCAATTGGTTATCAATTGCAAATGATAGTTATTGTTATAAGTGGCAAGTTGGTTGATTTTTGTTCACTTAAACTGGGGTAAGGGGTAAGTCACTAAATATTCGATGATTTCATTCTAGACTTAGGCTAAAACAATATTCATACCAATGAATGGAGGGGGAGTGATGGCGATTAAGACTCTAACCGCACAGGAGCTGTACAGGGTTGCAGACCTTGATGTGTTGCCATGTAAGTCAACAAAGGAATTGCCGCCTATCGATGAAATCGTCGGTCAAGAGCGTGCACAAAAAGCGGTCGAATTTGCCATGTCCATTCGGGAAAAAGGCTACAACATGTATGCCATTGGCCGAAACGGATTGGGCAAACGAACCATGATTCTCCGTTATTTAAACCGTCATCAACATAGCAGCGAAGCGCTGTTTGATTGGTGTTATGTGGCAAACTTTGAAGATATTCGTACGCCTAAAGTGCTCAAGTTGCCCAATGGTATTGGTGTTAAGCTACGCCAAGATATTGAAAAGTTGATGGCGCGTTTAGTCAAAGGGATTCCATTAGCCTTTGATAACGAAATTTATTATAGCCGTGCGGAAAAACTCAAAAATCAGTTAGCACAAAAGCAAGAAGTTGAATTGGAGAGCATCACACAAACGGCCAAAGAAAAAGGGGTGAACCTCACCATCACTTCACAAGGTGATTATCAATTTGTCGCGATGAATGGCGAGGAGATGCACACCGAAGAAACGTTTAATGCGCTGAGTAAAAAGGATCAAGAGTACTTTAGCGATACGATTGATGAACTCGAAGTTGCCCTGCGAAATATGGTGCGCCAACTGACCGAATGGGAAGAGGGGTATAGCGAGAAGATCAAAAAACTGAATGATGAAGTGACCATGGGAGTCATTGGTCATTTTATTAAACAATTGAAAAAGAACTACAGTAAATACCCTGAGATAAAAACGTATCTTACTGACTTACAGAAAGATATTGTCGAAAACGTGGATATCTTCTTGGAAGAAGATGGTGAGCAGGCCGAAGTGTCGACCGCCGCATTAGATAAGCGCTTACCCCGCCGTTATAAAGTGAATGTGTTGGTGAGTCGTCCTTCGGATGATCTGCCTATCGTGGTGGAAGAAAACCCGAACTATCACTCTTTATTTGGTTATATTGAAACAGCTACCTATAAAGGTACGGTATTTACCGACTTCTCGTTGATTCGTGCAGGTAGCTTGCACAAAGCCAATGGCGGCGTGCTGTTGATGGATGCGGTAAAAGTATTAGAGCAGCCTTATGTGTGGGACGGTTTGAAACGAGCACTGCGCTCACGCCAACTGAGTTTTACGTCCTTAGAAAAAGAGGTGACGTTAACAGGAACTGTGTCGCTGGATCCCGAACCGATACCACTCGATGTCAAAATCATCCTGTTTGGTGATTACCGCACTTACGAGCTGTTGACCCATTACGACCCTGAATTTGGCGAGCTATTCCGAGTTACGGCGGATTTTGAAGATGAAATGAAGCGGACGCCAGATTCTGAGCTGCACTATGCTCGCTTGATTTCAAGTATGGTGCACGACAACGGTTTGTTGCACTGCGACCGTAAGGCGATTGCGCGTATTATAGAGCACAGCTCGCGCATTACCGGTAGCCAAATGAAGCTGTCGCTGCATGCCGCGCACATCGCTAATTTGCTTCGAGAAGCAAATTATGTGGCTAAGCAAGCTAACTCCAATATGATTCGTCAAAGCCATGTCGATGAAGCATTACACAACCAAGAGCTACGAGTGAACCGTTTGCAAGAAAGCGTAATGGAAACCTTTTCAAATGGAACCACATTAATACGTACTGAAGGCGAAGCGGTGGGACAGGTCAACGCTTTATCGGTTTTGGCGACTAACGACTATTCGTTTGGTGCGCCTAACCGCATCACCGCGACCACCTCTTACGGTGATGGGGATATCATTGATATCGAGCGCAGTGTGGATTTGGGCGGTAGTATTCACTCGAAAGGGGTGATGATTCTTTCAGCTTATTTGAACTCTGTCTTTGGCCGCACCGCGCGCGTGCCGCTCACTACCACTATTACGTTTGAACAAAATTATGGTGGTGTGGATGGCGACAGTGCGAGTATGGCGGAATTTTGTGCCATCGTTTCTGCGTTCTCCAAACACCCGAACCGCCAAGATATTGCGATTACCGGTTCCATGAACCAATTTGGCGAGTCACAGCCGATTGGTGGCTTAAACGAGAAGATTGAAGGTTTCTTCAATGTCTGCCAGATCAAAGGTCGACACGATAAACAAGGGGTGATCATTCCTCGTTCGAACGTGCATAACTTGATGTTGCGTTCTGATATTGTCAAAGCCGTTGAGAAAGGCGAGTTCCACATCTGGGCAATCGACCATGTTACTGAGGCGATTGAAATTTTCACTGGCAAGCAGGCGGGAGTGGCGACTCAAGATGGTAGCTATCCTGTCGACACCATTTTTGGTTTGGCTCAGGCTAAATTGAACGCATTACGTAAGTAACGATATCAACCCAATGAAAAACCTGAGTAGTAACGCTACTCAGGTTTTTTTTCGGCCAAAAAAGGCCAAATTAGGGCCAGAAGTCTGCCTATCTTTGCCTAGGGCATTACGATATAGTGACTGTCCTCTTTCTTTTTCATTTTGTTACCGTAATGGTTTTCTCGGAGTTGTGATGGAACATGACGAATCCCTATTTCGCTGGGATCGCGTGCGGCGTTTTACCAGTCCTGTTTGGACGGTGTTGCTTGGCACTTTGTTAGTTAGAACCACCTATTTTATGGCGTGGCCATTTTTAATTGTGTTTTTGTATCAAGACTATCAAGCTGGGGCGGTATTTATCGGGGCGACGTTAGCGCTTTCTGCCACCGTTGGATCATTTACCGGTCTCTATGCGGGGTATCTTTCCGATCGTTTCGGTCGCAAGGTCGTGATGGTGGTAGGTGCATTGATTGCCATTTTCTCCTTTGGTGGTATCGGTTTGGCCAATCAGCTGTGGCAATTCACCTTGCTCGTGATTGGTACGGGTTTAATGCGCCCGATGATTGAAGCGCCAGCCAAGTCGGTTATCGGCGACAGTTTAGAAAATAAAAAGGATCGCGAATTAGCGCTGAACTTACGCTATTTCTTGATCAACTTTGGTGGGGCGATTGGACCTTTGATGGGAATCGGGTTAGCGTTAGCTCATCCACAGGTGCTGTTTTTGGCCACTGGGGCAAGCTACTTGATTTACTGTGTTGTACTGACGGTGTTTTTACCTTCTGGGCGTGTTTCTCAAACAAGTGACTCCGAGCTTCCCAACTTTGCTCAGACGTTACGAGTTATCTCAAAAGACAATTTGTTTATAAAAATGCTGGTGGCGAACTTCTTACTGATGTTTATCTATGGTCAGATCGAAAGTTCATTACCGCAAATCATTGTGCGCTCTGGGTTTGATGAGGCTGCGACTTGGGTATCTGGTTTGGTGTTGGTTAACACTGTCACTGTGATTATTTTTCAATTTCCCATGCTAAAGCTCATGGAGCGAACGTCTTTGTTTATGCGGACTCGAGTTGGAATGAGTTTGGTGGCACTCTCACAAATCGTGTTTTTGTTTGCCTCTCCTGAGTGGCCTGAAGGTTGGTATCTCGCTGCGTTTATTTTGGCTTTGGGGGAAGTGATTACTTTTCCAACTCTTGGGGTGCAGATTGACCGCTTAGCTCCGCCTCACTTACGTGGTAGCTATTTTGGTGCCGCAGCACTCTATTCATTAGGCTTTGCTGTAGCGCCTGTGGTCGGTGGTGTGTTGATTGCTTGGGGCGGTTCGGTGGTTCTATTTGGTTTGTGTTTTATTATGAGCATGGTCATGATGGGGTTGTATTGGCTTGCCGAGCACCAACCGGATTCAATGGTGCGTGATAACCCTGCGTCAGCTTAACATATTGAAGAGTTCAGAGTTTTTCAATGGCTTGATAACGATAAGGCTCACTTCACAGGGCCTTATCGTTTCTTTATTATACGAACGCGATTATCTGAACTAGATTTGGCGAACGTAAGTCGGCTGGCTGAGGTTTTCGTGACTGAGAACAAACTGCCACACATTGATGTTACGAGCGCGAAACGCACCGGCACAGCTCAATAGGTAGTAACGCCACATTCTTCTAAAACGTTCACCGTATTTTTCAGCTAACTCTGGCCATGCCTTATCAAAGTTTTCACACCACGCTACCAAGGTTTTATCGTAGCTTTCACCGATATTGTGCACATCTTCAATCACGAATTTGTTTTCTACCGCTTGGGCTAATTGAACAAATGAAGGACACACACCGTTAGGGAAGATGTATTTATCAATCCAAGGATCTGTTTTATCTGCAGATTCTTTTCCGCCAATAGTGTGTAACACAAACAGGCCATCATCTTTCAACATGCGTTTGGCACAGCGAAAATATTCGTCGTAATTACTTGGGCCAACATGCTCAATCATACCGACGGAGATGATACGGTCGTATTTCTCTTTAGGTTGATATTCGCGATAGTCCTGCAAAACAAAGGACACGGGTAGACGTTTGTCATCGGCAATTTGCTGACCTAACGCAGCTTGCTCATGAGATAGGGTAATACCATCACAAATCACGCCATATTTTTCAGCGGCGTAGTTCATGAAACTACCCCAGCCACAGCCGATATCCAGTACACGCATCCCCGGTTTTAAACCGGCTTTGCGGCAGATAAGGTCTAGTTTTGCTTCTTGAGCTTCGTCAAGGGTTTCAACATGGTGCCAGTAGCCACAGGTATAAGTCATGCGTTTATCAAGCATTTTTTGAAACAGGTCGTTCCCTAAATCGTAGTGAGATGATACATCTTCTTTGGCGCGGTTGATGCTCTGGGGATTAACAAAATCTCTAAGTTTGGCACCTGCAACATTGAGGCCTATTTTAAATTTGGCTTTGTTATCAAGATGAGCCTCTAAATCGTGACGTAATACGCGATTGATTAATTCATCAATCTGCTCGCATTCCCACATGCCGTCCATGTAACTTTCGCCTAATCCTAGTGAACCTTGCCTAAATACTCGGCTGTAAAAAGCGTTATCTAAGACTTTGACGTCCCAAGGACGAGAACCATTGATTTCAATATCAGTGTCTTTGAGTAAGTCCTCAAACAAGGACTGTAATCCATGCTGATCAATGGGGTTAGATAGTATCATCTGTGATCTCTCCATTTTCGTGCAATGTTCAAGCGATCAGGGAGAACAAAAGCTGTTCCTAAGGTCTCTGGTCGCTCATTTATCTAGCGAACATAAGGTCGGATTCAGAGGGCAAAGCTGTCTATTCGTTTCTGGGAAGAAGACAGGCAGTTTGAGAGTGGCGTGTATGACGATGCACGTAAGCATAGAGATAGGGAAAAATAGCCAGTATTTTTCCCTAGAAGAGTTGAGGTTAACGAATAAACCGTTTATTTACTCGTTTGGTTAACTTGATCATGAGTTCATAAGGAATGGTTCCGATATGAGCTGCAACAGTTTCTACTGGTAAGTTATTACCCCAAAACTCCACGTCATCTCCCACTTTGTCCTGGGCATTAGGACCTAAGTCAACGGTTATCATATCCATGGACACTCGGCCTGAGATAGGTACGATACGTCCATTTACGTACACAGGGGTTCCCTGTGGAGCGGTGCGCGGAAATCCGTCACCATAGCCCAGCGCGATAACACCGATGATAGTGTCGTGTTGAGCAGTCCAAGTTTGGCTGTAACCAACAGGTTGATTCGCTTGGTGTTGTCTTACCGCGATAAGCTTGGACTTCAATGTCATTACTGGTTGTAAACCGTGCTGGCGTCCAGTTTTACCTTCACAGGGTGAAACGCCATAGATGGCTATCCCGCCACGGCATACTTCAAAATAAGCATCATGCCAGAAAAGAATTCCGGCGGAATTAGCTAAGGATTTCGGACCAGCATATTGGCTTGTTGCCTTTTTAAAGAGGGCTATTTGTTGCAAAGTTGCGGGGGAATCGAGATCATCCGCGCAACTAAAGTGACTCATAAACCCAACGTTTCCGGCAATTTTTCCAGTTCGTTCAATTTTACTAACGTAGTCTGAAACTTCGTGAGGTTGGACACCAATACGGTGCATCCCAGTGTCGACTTTTAACCAAACTGAAATGGGTTTGGTTAACTGGGCATCTTCAAGATCGCGTAGCGTTTCCTGACAGTGGATTGCTGTATGTAACTCCAATTCGGCCGCAGTTTCAAGATCTTCTTTGCAGAAACATCCTTCCAAAAGGAGGATGGGTTGAGAAATTC
The DNA here is from genome assembly GCF_001547935.1 of Vibrio tritonius. NCBI lineage: Bacteria > Pseudomonadati > Pseudomonadota > Gammaproteobacteria > Vibrionales > Vibrionaceae > Vibrio > Vibrio tritonius. Next base: position 1,607,522 of record NZ_AP014636.1, on the reverse strand, counting down.
CAGCTTCACGCAGTTCTACCGCTTCCTCAATTCTCGACACGGCAAACATGTCTGCTTGAGGGAGTGCTTTGGCTACTTCGACAGAATTGTGGCCATACGCATCCCCTTTTACTACTGCGATAAGTTTCTGATTTTCTAACCTATTTTTTAAATGGTCGTAGTTTTTTTGCAAGGCGGTTAAGTCAATGACGGCTTGTGCTGTAATCATAATCTTTCCTGATTTTTTATCGAAGTTAACCCTCCCCATTGATGAGGAGGATTCAACTTACTTAGTTATTTTCCATAGTGATCGCTTCCGCTTGGCGTTCGGAAGCAAAATAGCCTTTTGTCAGTTTAATCACCACCGGGCTAAGTACTGCTAGTGCAATTAAGTTTGGAATCGCCATCATTGCGTTAAGGGTGTCGCCAAGTAGCCAAACAAAGTCGAGTGACATGGTTGCGCCGACTGGCAGAGCGAGAACAAAAATAATGCGAAATGGCAGAACTGCTTTGTGGCCGAATAGATAGGTTGCACAGCGCTCCCCATAAACTGACCAACCGACGATGGTAGTGAAGGCAAAAATGGCCAGAGATATTGCCACTAAATAACCGCCAATACCGGGCAGAACGTGATCAAAAGCAGCAGAGGTTAACGCTGCACCTGACTCACCAGTAGTCCATTGACCGGTGATGATGATAACTAATCCAGTAATTGAGCAAATCAAAATGGTGTCAATAAACGTACCCAACATAGCAATCAGGCCTTGACGAACGGGGTCATCAGTATGAGCACTAGCATGAGCAATAGGAGCAGAACCTAAGCCAGCTTCGTTAGAAAACACACCGCGAGCCACGCCGTAACGAATTGCCATCCATACGGTTGCACCCGCGAAACCACCTTGAGCAGAAGATGGGCTGAACGCTTCTTCCAATACCGTACCAATGGCCGGCAAAATAGCGTTAGCATTTGAGATTAAAATGACCAAACCACAGAGGATGTATGCGACCGCCATAAAAGGAACCAAGGCTCCGGCAAAGGCGCCGATACGTTTAATGCCCCCAAGCAGCACTGCGCCTGCAAGTACCATGACCACAATTCCGACCACCAGTGGTGAAATAGAAAATGTTGTATCCAACACTTGAGCAATAGAGTTGATTTGTACACCATTACCAATACCAAAACAGGCGACAGTACCAAATAGGGCAAATAGGCTACCCAGCCATTTCCATTTGGCTCCCATGCCATTTTTGATGTAGTACATTGGGCCACCCACATAGGCCCCATTTTTGTCCTTTTCACGAAAGTGGACTGCAAGTACCGCTTCAGCAAATTTGGTTGCCATACCGAGTAAGGCGGTCATCCACATCCAGAAAAGTGCGCCAGGACCACCAATGAACACAGCGGTGGCTACGCCGGCAATATTGCCCGTACCAACGGTAGCAGAAAGTGCGGTCATCAATGCTTGAAAAGGAGGGATTTCCCCTTTCCCTTTCTCACTGGGTTGGCGTCCACTCCACATCAGTTTGAAAGCTCGACCAATGTTAAATAGCGGCATAAACTTCAATCCTAGGTTTAGAAAAATGCCGACACCTAAGATCATGACTAACATAGGAACACCCCATACTAAGCCATTAATTTTCCCTAATATCTCTTGAATCAGTTCCATCCTTGTCTCTCTCAATTGGTCCCTTATGTACTGAATGCATTCCTTAATTATCGCTAAATGTCATTACACGATTTTCCAGTCAATAGGAGTGTGTTTAGATTTTTCTTCTATACCCAAGTAACCTCAATAAGCCCATTTCTGCGCCCAATGACGTTGAAAGGGAATGACCATTCCTTCCATCATTGAGCTTGATCTGTGCTCGTTGATGAAGCTCTGAAGTCTGCCTCTTGAGGTCATTTGGGTATATTCGTTAGCAATATATAGACCAAAGATTAACATTTGTTACCAACCTAGCGTAGACGTCAGAATTACCCTAAAAAATAGAACGATATGCTGGTGATATAATCTGTTAAATAACCAATAGAAAACGAGCTTTGTTTTTATAAAAATCTTAAATGAAAATAAAAAACAAAATTTTAACCTGCTAATTTATCTAAATGTTAAAGGCTTATTTACGCACAAATAATAGGGTCAATACTCGCCTCTTGTTTGAGTGGGAAAGTGTGTTTTTATTCATTATTGCACTGTTTTGGGGCTAAATATCTGCATGATTAACTAAATTGGTGCATAAAATAGTGGTTTGATAATACGGTTCTTTTTCTCTAATTAAATTATTATGTGATCTATTTCAGATTTTTTATATTAATTTTGGCAAAATTAAGTTTGGATTAAATGACTATATCTAAGGTGATAGAACAAAATTATATAAAATTAAATATGGTTAGATTCTAACGGGATATTCTAAATATAAGTGTCAAATCTTTTATTATCATCTGAGGTTTGTTTATTTTTTAGCATATCTAATAAAAATGTGATCTGATTGTAAAACTACATAAATATGTAAATTTAAGTGGGTTTATTGCATGGTTATTCACTATGTTTTGATTTTATTGACTTAATTTCATCATTTACACAAATTTATTGTCATGTATTTTGCACTATAGAACTGAATGAAATGCAACATTAATCACCAGTACAATGACTGATTGCTCGATGGAGAGAGAAAGATGGAACTTAAACAACCTTATTTGCTATTTTTAGGCGACGCAGCCGATTCATTAGCCGCTAAAGTGGCTCAAGGAATAAAAACGTGGCGTCCAGAAGCGTGCATGGGCCAATTTCGTTTAGAAGGTTGTAATGCCGATATCGGTTTAGACGATATCAGTATTGATGCCGCTGCAAAAGCAGGCGCGAAAACGTTAGTTATTGGTGTGGCAAACCGTGGTGGCATTATTTCTAAAGAATGGGTCAGTGTTTTATTAGAAGCGCTTGATGCGGGTATGGATATTGCCGCTGGTTTACATAATCGTTTAAACGATATTCCGGAGTTAGTCGAAAGTGCCGCTCGTAATGGTTGCAAACTCTATGATGTTCGTTTCCCAACTCAAACATACCCAGTTGCTAGTGGTAAAAAACGCTCAGGTAAGCGTGTGTTAACGGTTGGTACTGACTGCTCGGTAGGTAAAATGTACACCTCTTTAGCGATTGAAAAAGAGCTGAAAGATCGTGGTGTTGATGCCGATTTTCGCGCAACCGGTCAAACAGGTATTTTGATCTCTGGTGCTGGCGTAAGTGCGGATGCCGTGGTCGCTGATTTTATCTCTGGTGCAATAGAAACTATTTCTCCAGCGAACGGTGATGGTCACTGGGATGTGATTGAAGGTCAAGGTTCTCTGTTCCATGCTTCATTTGCAGGTGTTACTACAGGCCTAATTCATGGCGCTCAAGCGGATGCATTGGTTCTTTGTCATGAGCCTACTCGTACCCATATGCGTGGTTTACCAGATTATGCTCTACCAGGTTTGAAAGAGTGTATGGAACGCAACATCGCCACAGCAAGTTTGACCAATCCCAAAGTGCAGTTTGTTGGGGTATCAATTAACACCTCTGCGCTTGAAGAAAAAGCGGCTTTGGAATACATGGATAAAGTCGAATCAGAACTTGGCTTACCTGTTGTTGACCCATTCCGCCAAGGTGTGGCTCGCATCGTTGATCGTTTATTGGAGTTGTAATGAAGGTCACTGTCACTACTGAGACTTGGCCAATCCGTGGGAGTTTTACTATCTCCCGCGGTTCAAAGACCAAGGCTGAAACCATCATTGTTCATCTTGAGCAGGGTGGATATCGTGGACGTGGCGAGTGTGTTCCTTACGCTCGCTATGGAGAATCGATTGCGAGTGTTATGACCCAAATTGAGTCGGTTATTCCCGCGCTTGAACAAGGTTTGACTCGTGATGCATTGCAAGATGCTCTGCCTTCGGGGGCTGCGCGTAATGCCGTGGATTGTGCCATGTGGGATCTTGAATGTAAGGCTTCTGGTCAGTCTATTTGGGATAAGGTTGCGGTGCAGCCAACGTCACTGACGACGGCATTTACCTTGTCTTTAGATACCCCGCAGAAGATGGAACAATCTGCCATTGAAAATGCATTTCGTCCATTACTTAAATTGAAGTTGGGTGGTCCTGAGGATTTAGAGCGAGTGCAAGCGGTACGACGCGGCGCGCCCAATGCGAAAATCATTTTGGATGCTAATGAAGCTTGGTCTGAAGACGTTTATGTCAAACTGATTCCTGAGCTAGTCAAACTTGATGTTGCTATGATCGAACAACCTTTCCCTGCCGATGGGGATGATGCGCTTGATCATTTAGAACGACCTATTCCTATCTGTGCTGACGAATCTTGTCATGATCGTGCCAGCCTCACCAAGGTGATTGGCCGCTATGACATGATCAATATCAAAACGGATAAAACCGGTGGGTTAACTGAGGCTTTAGCGCTTAAGAGTGAGGCGCAACAAGCTGGGTTACATATCATGGTCGGTTGCATGTTGTCTTCATCATTAAGCATGGCACCCGCGTTTGTTGCCGCTCAAGGCGTTGAGGTGGTTGATCTTGATGGTCCTTTGCTGTTAAGCGCGGATATCGATGATGGATTTGAATTTGAACAAAATACGATGATGCCTTTTGCAACAACGTTGTGGGGCTAGGAGAAAAAACGATGGAACGTACAGTTTATTTAAATGGTGAGTACATCGCCGAATCCGAAGCAAAGATTTCGATCTTTGACCGTGGCTTTCTGTTTGCTGACGCTGTTTATGAAGTGACAGCCGTTCTTGACGGAAAATTGATTGATAATGCTGGTCACTTAGCGCGTTTAGAACGCTCATGTAAAGAACTTGGACTTAAACTTCCAGTCACCGGTGGAGAGTTAACCGCCATTCAAAAGACCTTGGTTGAAAAAAACGCGTTAGTTGAAGGGGGAATTTATCTGCAATTGACTCGTGGTGATGAAGGGGACCGTGATTTCTCGTTTAGTGACAGTATAGAGCCTACCTTAGTTCTGTTCACGCAAGCCCGCTCATTGATTAAAAGTGCGAAAACGGAAACAGGTATTCGCGTTATCTCCATTGATGATATTCGCTGGCGTCGTCGTGACATTAAAACCACACAACTTCTCCCTGCGTGTCTGGCTAAACATATGGCTCATGCAGCCAATGCCGACGATGTTTGGTTGATTGAAGATGGCTTTGTGACGGAAGGTGGTTCAAGCAACGCGTACATCGTTACCGAAGATAACACCATTGTTACACGACCTCTTAGCAATGATATTTTGCACGGCATTACTCGTGCTTCATTGATGAAGTTGGCGAATGATTTTGATTTTAAAATTGAAGAGCGCTACTTCACCATCGAAGAGGCCTATGCTGCTAAAGAGGCGTTCATCAGCTCTGCCACTACCTTTATCTGGCCAGTGGTCGCCATCGACGACAAAGCGATTGGTAACGGCAAGCCAGGTCCATTGGCGCTAAAACTGCGTGATATCTACATTAATACTGCACTGGAATTGGCTGAATAACGATTTATCTTTCAACACTGCCTGCAAAAAAGCCCTCCACATTGTGTGGAGGGCTTTTTATTCATGGCCGTTACTTTGCAGCCGGTTGTGCTGCTTGAGATAATATCGCATCCGTTTGAGTCGGTTCGATGAACAATGTCCGAGTTGGGAACGCGATGTCTGCATCATTGTTACGGATGATCTCGACAATCTTCAGTAAAACGTCTTGTTTTACCTCATGATATCGAATCCAGTTAACGGTTTTAGTGAATGTATAAATAAAGAAATCGAGCGAAGATGGACCAAACGCATTGAAGTTAACAATTAATGTCTGGTGATTATCAATTTCCGGGTGATTTTCCAGCATCTCTTTCACCTGCGCAATAATGGTATCCATTTTGGTGCTATCTTCATACCGTAAACCAATGGTTTCATTAATTCGTCGATTAAGCATGCGTGATGGGTTTTCAACAATGATGTTGCTGAATACGGAGTTTGGTACGTAAAGTGGTCGTTTATCGAAAGTACGGATGATGGTCATACGCCATCCGATACGCTCGACAGTGCCTTCGATTTGGCGGTCTGGAGAGCGAATCCATTCCCCGACTTTGAATGGGCGGTCAAAATAGATCATCATGCCGCCAAAGAAGTTAGATAACAGGTCTTTTGCCGCAAGACCCACAATCAAACCACCGACACCACCGAAGGTTAGTAAACCAGAAAGGCTTAAACCGAATGCTTGCATAAAGGAAAGTAGGCCAATAACAACAAAGAAGGTTCGAGCTACTTTCGCCACCGCTTGCACTGTGGTTTCGTCACGTTTTTTGTCTTTAAGAAATTGGCGCTCAATTTCGGTAACGAGACGAATCAAGATCCAAACACAGATCGAAATCACCATTAATAATTTAAGCTGGGCAAGCCAGTTAAACTGTGTTTTAAAGTTATCTTCAAGCAATAGGCCCACAGAAATAGTGGCTGGCCAGCACCAGATTAATGTACTCACTGGTGTTTTTAATGCGTGTAATAGCAAGTCATCCCAGTGAAAACTGGTACGTTCAGACAGAGAGAGTAATTTGGTGTAAGTGAAGCGCCATAACCCCCAAGCGACCAAGCTTGCTAATGTAATCAAAACAACGCTGTTATCCCAATCTTTAAGGTAGGGTGAGTCTTTTAGCAGTTGAATAAATTCGTTCATATATCCTATTACTGTGTATCAATTATGCAGTTCAAAAGTAACAGAAATCAGTGTTGTTAACCACCAATAACCACCCTTGTTTAACGGGGGCGAATTAGTTGGAGGAGTGGTGTTATTCAACGGTAACGCATGACGATAATATAGACATATGGGAATTTGTTCGGCTTAATATACCTCAATATGCTGTTTCAGCGAGAATGTATTCGCTCATAGGCAAGGCACCGATTTGAATACCTAGTTATTCTACGTAGAAAATAACAGACACAATAACAATATTAAGGCTTAGTATGAAATTTAGAGATAAACAGTTCGCGGTGGTTGGGTTAGGTCGTTTTGGTCTATCTGTATGTCAGGAATTAGTCGATTCAGGTGCGCAGGTACTTGCTATCGATGTTGATGAAGAAAAAGTAAAAGTGGCAGCCAACATTGCTACGCAGGCAATCGTTGCTAATTGTACCAGTGAAGAAACCGTCGCTGAGCTTAAATTAAATGAATACGATATGGTGATGGTTTCGATTGGTGAAAATGTGAATTCTTCAATGTTAGCCACGCTTGTCATTAAAGATTTAGGGGCTAAGTCGGTTTGGGTTAAAGCCAATGATAAAGCACATGTAAAGATCTTACAGAAAATTGGCGCCGACCATATCATCATGCCTGAGCGTGATATGGGAGTCCGTGTTGCCCGCAAAATGCTGGACAAGCGTGTGTTGGAATTTCAAGAGTTAGGCAGTGGACTCGCCATGACTGAAATCGTGATTGGCTCAAAACTGATGGGGAAAAAGATTGCGGATTTGCCCTTTGCTGAGCGAGAGGGTGTGCTTATTTTAGGTTTTAAGCGCGGAGCGCATGTTCATCCGACACCAGATCTGGACATTGAATTAGAAATTGGTGACATGCTCATTGTGGTTGGTCCTCAGTTGACTCTGACCAAGGGGCTAAAATCACTATGATGTATCAACCACAAGGTGGTCGGTTCTTCAATTATCAGAACAAGAAACACAATAATAAGGGTAATGAACCTCGAGTTATCTTTATCACTTTTCTTTTGGTGCTGTTACCAGCAGCATTTTTACTGACTTTACCTATCTTTTCTGTCAATGGATTAAGTCTTATTGATGCTCTGTTCACGGCAACGTCGGCCATCAGTGTTACAGGGCTTGGTGTGGTTGATACCGGACAACATTTTACTCGCGCTGGACAAGTATTGCTGCTGCTTTTAATGCAAGTAGGTGGTTTAGGGCAGATGACGCTTTCGGCCGTTCTGTTGTATCTATTTGGCGTAAGGTTAAGCTTGCAACAGCAAGCGTTAGCAAAAGAAGCATTGGGCCAAGAGCGCGGGATCAATCTGAGATCATTGGTTAAGAAAATCATGACCTTTGCTTTGCTCACTGAATTGTTGGGAATGGCGCTGCTTGCTTGGCGATGGGTTCCCCAATTAGGGTGGGGAGAAGGGCTGTTTTTGGCTCTGTTTCATGCAGTGTCGGCATTTAACAATGCTGGTTTTTCCCTATTTTCAAATAGCTTAACTGGTTATGTGGGCGATCCTCTTGTTATCATTACGTTATCGGGATTGTTTATTCTTGGTGGGCTTGGTTTTACCGTGATTGGTGATGTGTGGGCAAATGGTATAAAAGGCTGGCATCGATTACATCTCCACAGCAAAATTATGCTGACGGCGACACCCACGTTACTCGCGGTCGGTACATTACTGTTCTATCTTCTCGAACGTCATAACCCCCAAACCTTAGCCCCTCTTTCTACTTCATCTCAATGGCTGGCGGCTTTTTTCCAATCAGCAAGCGCGCGTACTGCCGGTTTTAACAGTGTTGATATTGGTGCATTTACCCAGCCAGCATTACTGATTATGATTTTATTGATGCTGATAGGTGCAGGCTCAACATCGACTGGCGGCGGGATAAAAGTATCCACCTTTATGGTGGCATTGGTTGCTACATGGAGCTTTTTACGCCAAAAACCTCACGTAGTTATGTTTCGCCGTACGGTCAGTTGGCCTACGGTCACTAAGGCACTGGCAATCATTGTTGTGAGTGGTGCTATTTTGACCCTAGCGATGTTTTTGTTGATGATAACGGAACAAGCGACGTTCGCTCAGGTGGTGTTTGAAACCATTTCGGCGTTTGCGACGGTAGGGCTTACCGCTGGGTTAACGGCTCAATTAAGTGAACCTGGAAAGTGTATTATTATTGTGGTGATGATAGTGGGACGTTTAGGACCTTTGACTTTGGCCTATATGTTGGCTCGTCCTGAGCCAACCTTATTGAAATATCCAGAGGATAACGTGTTAACTGGCTAATTACTTGCCTTCTTTGAAGTGTTCCGACAGCATTAGACGTCGGTCCTGTGAGCCGTTAGAGGCTGCTGTTGCTTCAACTTTGTGTTCATAACCATGTTTAACCAAGGTCTGAGAAGGTAAACTCGGTTTAACTCGTTTTAATTGTGGTGCCGTTTCGCCACCGGTGAGTTCGTATTTAGTGACACCATCACCAGTAGAAATAGAAACGGTACTGCCATTGAACTCAAAAGTGGTGCTTATCAGGTGATTGTTGCGATAAACGCCTTTTTCTGACAATCGCAAAATATCTGTTTGGTATGTTGGAGTACCAACTTCGATCCACTTACCATACACGTTACTTGGATTTATGTAGGCTTTATAAGCATCGTAGCCATAAACGCCGGAGACCACCAAAATAACGAAGGAAATAGAGAAAAACACAGCTTTAAAAATTTTCTCATTTAGCAATATGTTGCTCATACGAACGGCTCTCAAGGTTTGATTGCGGTTACTTGATACTGACATTCAATGTTCTCCCCTCGTTATTGTGACACAGTGCCTCGGGTGACACGATGTGACGCAAGAGTGAGGAAAGGGTGTTTTTTAATCAAATGTAAAGTGCAAAAACTAGACCGATAGCTCATTTATCATGTGTTGCTATTCGCACAATGGCATATTGAGTGGTTACTTTTGAACCACTTATGGTCAGTATAGAGAGTATGACGAAGTCTTGCGACCAATTTGGGGATAGAGTAGAGAAATTAGCCAGTTAGTATTATATGCTGTGACTTGCTACGCCTTTTTGTGGGCTTAGGTCACTCTTTTGACTGAGTTGACCATTTTGCTGAGTTGAAATGGTTTCACGCATGTGATTTATTCAATTGCAAACAAGGAAGAAAACAAATGATCGAGGAAAATAGCTATTTTGATGGTACCGTTAAATCACTGGGTTTTGAACAGGAAGGTAATGCCGTTACAGTGGGTGTGATGCTTGCTGGTGAATACACTTTTTCAACTGGTGCTCCTGAACGAATGACGGTGGTCAATGGTCAGATAGTGGTAAAGCGCGAAGGCGAAACAGTGTGGCACACTTTTAACAATGGTGACTTATTTGAAGTCGCGGGTAACTCATCTTTTGAGCTTACAGTGAGTGTTAACACTGCTTATTTGTGTGAATACCTTTAAGATTTATCACATTAAAAAAATCCACACCGCAATGCGGTGTGGTTGAAACAAACAAATGGCATGGATGTTTTACGTTTCAAATCCGACCAAGGCCAGAAAAAGCAGTGAATGGGTCCTATACCCAAATGCTGTAAACCCTAATAGGTTTCAAAGACGCCATTGTTGAAGTCGTTAATCGCTTGTTCGATCTCTTGTACGCTATTCATCACAAATGGACCATAATGCACAACAGGTTCGTTGATCGGCTGACCGTTAAAAATCAGTACACCACTACTATCGTTTGCGACCAATTGCAGTAATTCACCTTTCGTCATGACGGCCATTTCACCTTGCCTTACCGCTTTATCTCGTATTTCGATGTTGCCTTGGTAGACATAAACCATGGTGTTATCAGTTGAACGTGTGGTGATTTCTATTTCTTGACCTGCCGTTGAACGCCAATCGGCGACCATGGCTGGTACGCCTGTTTGAGTGAGCGGCCCAGTTAATGTCTGTTCTTTGAGATTTAAATTTCCCGCCAAAACACGAACCAAACCGATTGATTCATCACGAAGTTCTGTGATCGTTTCTGGCTGATAGTCGTGATAACGAGCAGGAATCATTTTGTCTTTTGCTGGCTGATTGATCCAAATTTGGAAACCAAGCAACTGGCCATCTTGCATAATTGGCATTTCGCTGTGAATCACACCACGGCCTGCAGCCATCCACTGAGCGCCACCGCTACGTAATTCGCCTATGTTTCCCATATGGTCTCGATGCTGAAAGTGACCTTGAATCATATAGGTTAAGGTTTCGATACCACGGTGAGGGTGGGGAGGAAAACCACCAACATAGTCAGCGCGTTGATCTGATTTCAATTCATCTACCATTAAAAATGGAGATAGAGCAGCGTTATTGAATCCAGCAATACGGCGAATTTTCACTCCGTCTCCATCCGATGTTGGTTGGGCAGGAATCAATTGGCGTATCTCTCGTAATGTGGTCATAACAAACTCTCCTAATGGATTTTCGACTATTTTAGAGTTGGCTTATGGAAATGATGAGGGGGGCGAATTGAGAAACATATTCGAAAAATTCGAACTAGATAGCTGTTTCTAATTATGCTCTGGCTCTGATAGTTAGGCAGTTGCTGACAAGCTGCTCCTCTTTGCCAAGGATGACAAAGAGGAGGTTTTATTCCTGCCGTCATTGAGCTTGACCTGTGCTCGTTGATGAAGCTCTGAAGGTCATTTGGGTATATTTAGGTGTTATACCCAAGTCACTATCGGGGGCTGCTTCCAGATTGTTTGTCGTAACAGTGTATATACTTAAACTGTGTCCCAGAGAGTGGGAGGTCCAAATGCCAATCATTCATGACAAAACGCCACCGCCCCATGGTTATGATCCGAGTGAAGACTTCACTAAGGAGCAACTGCACCGTTACACCGAAAAGGCGAACGAGGCCGAGCGAAAACAGGAGCTACAGCATGAGTTGAATATGCTGGAGGAGAAGCGGCTTAAACGCCTTAGCTTGCTGCGTCGCGCCAAACTTATTGCTTTACGTCGTGCTCGGCGTGCACGCAATCCCGCTTCTCCATTAAAACGTTTCTTATTGTGGTTTAGTGTGTTCTGCTTGCTTTGTATTGGTTTTGTTTACATGCTCAAGCCCTAATGAGGTTGGAGTGTTAAATTCAGCTCTCAGCCAATGACGCAGCGTTAACACGCTTTCCTGTTTGAGCTTGTCGACTGAGCAAGCAAAGAAAAAGCGTTGAGTTGGGTGTGGAACTTCTTGGCCTAACGTAACCAATAAGCCCTGCTCTAAGCTCTCTTTTACAAAAATCTTATGGGTAACAAATAGTCCCAGTTTACGGTAAGCCGCTTGCACTGCTTGTGCTGACGAGGTGAATGATAAATTATTTTGCCGTTGGGGCTGAGGTAATTGGTGAGCTTGGCACCATACCTTCCAGTCGTTAATTCGCCTTGAGCTGGTTGCCATAATGATGGGGTGCTGAAGAATGATGTTAGCTAAATCGATAGGGTCACCAGTTGGTACCAGTTCTGGATGACACACAAGCACGAGTTGATCATCGCCTAATTCTTCACAGTAATAATCTTGCCATTCATCCTTAATACCATGAATCAGTGCCACATCTACCCCCTCAGCTTCTAGGGAAAAAGGTCCCGATAAATTTGAGATACGGATATCAAGTGATGGCGCGATTTGTTGAAATTTTGGTACGCGTGGAATCCACCAATGTAACGCTAATGATGTAATCATATTTAGAGTTAAACGGTGATTGGTTGGCTTGCGTAACATCGACTCTGTCGCTTCAACAATATGCTCTAACGATGGGCCAATTTTTTTGTAGTATCGATAACCCGCATGGTTTAACTCTACATTACGCCCAATTCTGTTGAACAGCGGTTGGTCTAACTGTGTTTCAATGGATTTGATCGCCTGGCTAACGGCTGAATGACTGACATTAAGTACTTTTGCCGCTTCAGTCATGCTGCCTGTTTCGGCAACCGCCACAAAAGTGTACAAAGATTTTAGAGGAAGTAGTTTGCGCATTGGTAAGTTTTTCTTACAAGACCGTTTAATATTACTCGTTATTTTTCTAGCATAGCACTTCTTATAATCGGTGACATGAAATAAGGAGTCACCATGCCAACACAAGTTTTTGCCATCGCGTTCATGCTTTGCTCAACATTAAGTTTGTCTTTATCTGGGTTAATGACCAAATACCTTTCAGACAGCTTTGCAACGCAGCAATTGGCTTTCTTGCGTTTTGCTCTGCCTGGGGTATTGCTGATGGTTGTGATGATGGTGACGCGTTTCCGTCTACCGGTGAAAGCCATGCGTAAAGCGCTCTTTTTACGCTCCCTATGTATGGCAGGGTGTCAGCTCTGTTTTATTTACTCACTGCAGACCTTAAGTTTGGTGGAAAGTGTCGTCTTGTTTAGTACTGGACCACTTTTCATTCCTTTGTTAGAAAAACTGTTTTTTCATGTTCAGCTCAAAGTCATTACTTTAATCAGTCTAGTGATTACCTTTAGTGGGGTAATGTTACTGGCTGGTGATGTGTCTGGCATTCATTGGCGTCCAGAATTGGCTATTGGCGTTCTTGCGGGGCTCTTTAATGCCGGCTCGCAACTTTGCCTTTATCGTGTGACTAAAAGTGATATGCGCAATACGGAGCTGAACGCGTGGAGTTTTGTGATGGCAGCACTAGCGCTAACCCCTTTCCTCATGACATCCCCTTTTTCGTTTTCCCCAGCAGGTAGCTTAACGGGTCACGATGTCTTGATGGGAATTGCAGTGTTTGCCATCGCCCTTCTTGTCATCAATACCCAACTGTTTCGAGCTAAAGCGTATCGAATCGCGGAGTCTGGTTCGCAATTGGCACCATTAATCTTTACCAATTTGATGTTCTCTGCATTGTGGCAAACGCTGTTCTTCGATGTTCAGTATTCGAATGCGCAGCGTCTTGGATTGACACTCATTGTTGCCTCAACGGTGTTTGTTGGGTTTGGACCTAAGTTAGTTCAATCGCTGCAAGCGATGCGACTGCGCCATGCTTGATGAGTCGCTCCTCATCCCTTGACGTAACGAAACGTCAGATTAATGCGAGGCTCTTTAGGTCTCGCTGTTTTGGGAACACAGTGTTGCCAAAAGTGTTGTAACTCGCCGCCCATGATCAAAAGTGATCCGGAATTGAGTTCGTATTCCAACTTAGATTTACAATGTAAATGTCTTAACAAAAAACGACGTGACTCTCCTAACGATAGAGAAGCAATAACCGGATTTTTACCCAGTTCCGTTTCGTTGTCTTGATGCCAACCCATCGAATCTTGCCCATCGCGATACAAATTAATTAAAACAGAATTAAATTCTTGCTCAGCAATGACTTCGCAGGCTTGTTTAATTGGGAGGAGAGCTGGTAACCAAGGTGTCGGGGGAAGTGTCAGCCCCGAATAGTGATATCCCTTATCACCATACCAAGTTTGTAGACGAGGTTGCTTAACGGATTTGCCAAACAAAGTAATTGATTCCTGTTTCCAAGGTACATTACTCATGAGCTGATTCAACAACACATTGGCTTCGCCTGGTGTAAGGAAACTGGGATCCCATAATAGTTTACCGTTAAGAACGTCTTGCCAAGCAGGAGCGTTTGGGTCAAAAAGCGAAAGTTGGTCCATAGGCGTCTCCAGATGAATCTGTTAAGCGATGTCGATGTGATTGGTATTACTTTAATTACAAAGCAACTTAATCACAAAGCAACGCTTAGGGAATGTTGTATTGAAAATTTGATGTGTTGCGCAAAAATGCTTTGCGTTTTGAAACTGAATTCGCATTTTGCAAATGCAATACTCCACCTGATGCGTATTTTATCAGCAGAAATTACCTATTTAGTGTTATAAAAACCATAAAATATGCCATTTTAAAAGTTGGCACGCTACCTGCATATATGACAGTGACCCTTCTTAAGCCGAGGGTCACCTAGCCAACTGACGTTGTTAGTGGACCAAATTTGTTCACAAATATCTACAGCCAACCACTTTAATTGTGATTGGCTTTTTTTTGTCTGTATGTTGAGAAGCCCAGCATCTGTTGGCCTATGAGCAACAAAAAGAGGCTATTTAATACCGTAGCCTGTTTAAAACCATAGTCTGTTTAAAACCATAGCCCGCTCGTTTATTACGTCTCTGTACTATTTCTCTTTTCGTTACCTATACCAGCTATACGATTGCCTCTTAGCTCATTCTGATTTGGAATCTTGGCAGTTTGAATAGCAGCTCGGATTTCTTGGGCACACCGCACCTCGTGAACAAATCAAATGCGCTTCGGTTTCAATTCCTCGCTCAATCCAATTGATATTCAGTATCTTTGCAATGGTTTTAAGATCGCGCTTTATCGGTAGAGGAATTGCAGTGGAGCCGCCTTGGTTAACACATGAGGCTTTCAATTGCTCAGCGATAGTGATGGCATCTCCGCCCTGAGCCTCAATGGCTGGGTTGAGATCGATACCGGCACATAACACACGATTATTGCCAGCAGCATCAGTCATATTCACCGATTCACAGCAATAGATGCGTGGTTCATTACCAACGTGAAGAATTGAAATCTGCGCTGAGCTTCCTGACTGTGGGTGGGCTAAGCGACGGAAGACTGCCCAGTGTTGGCAAGGGTCGTTAACGGTGCGCATATTACCCCATGGTAGTGGAATGCCGTTACCACGGTAGACGGCTTTCAGTTTTCCTTCACCATACGCATCGAAATAGTGCCAGTGTGGGTAGGGAGAAACGACCGTCATGCGGCGCATGGCCACCGATGGAGAAACTCCGGCCTTTTTATGCACATCTATCTCGTATCCATTACGGTCCAGTAATTGGCGAAATGGCACCTTAGGGCATAATAGCGCGCCAGCAAAAAAGCTCGATTCGAAATCTCGCCAAGCTTGTAAAATGTCTTGTGAGTTCAATTCAGATGAACCGGCTGGAGTCGTTTCCTCTTCCCAACGATTCGTGTGGCCAACGGTTAAGACACTTTTTAAACCGTCTTTGGTATGTAGTATGTTATGACCGATGTAGACGGCTAGGTCGTATTTTAGCCGAGTGGGGTAGTCTTTTAACATCTCATTGAGATAAACATGACCAGGCGGTTCAAAAAACGAGGTGACCAACTGTTTGGCACTGATGCCCATCTCATCCACTACCTGCTTGGGTGTGCGTTTTATCCAGTGAACCGTGAGCCCTACCTGATTGGCTAAGTCGAGTAGGTCTTGAACATCTAGATTAAGTCGTTTTTTCCCAATATCTTCGGCTGCGCGCTCTAAATCGGGAAAATGATTCTGCAAACTTTCTTGATGAGCCCGGATAAGTAAATGGGCGAATTGGCGACCTGTGATCCCCGTTTGTGACAACATTTCTGGAATCGCTATTTGCAAAATATCCCGCGAGAACAGAAAGCTGGGTTCCAGCGCCATACCACTGATACCACCGCGATTGCCTTTATCCGGGGTGAGTTCATCCTGATCGGGTTCGTCATCCAAAAACCAAGTTAGTGGCTTTTGAAATACTTCAGCGATCACTTCCAGCATCTCGGCACTTGGCACCCGTTTACCACGTTCAATCATGGATAAGTAGGAAACAGAAGGTGCATTCTCTGGGTTGATCCGAATGCAACGGGCAGAGAGATCTTCCATGGTGAGATGGTTACGTTTGCGCAAATTACGTACTTTAGTTCCCAAAAAATGGGACTGTCGAATAAGACTTTTTGACACGGCCATTTGTAAAATTCACAGTGTAAAATTTTTGTTGTGAAATTGTAGTGATAAATCTATTACTCTTCCAAGTAGGCCGAGTCACAAAACCGATTGAAATTCAGTTAATCGCTTTGAACAGTGAAAGGCATCAATAAAACAGAACAAATACGTGAAACATCCTAGAGGGAACGAAAGATGAACATGCTGACTTTTGACAAAAAAACATCCCACCACTCAACGCCGTTTATTGCAGAGCATGTGTTTGCGGTAGAAAACATCAGTGCTGGGCAGCAAGATGAGAAACAGATCAAAGCCAAGCAGCTTTTAGATCGTCTCTTCCCGCTGGAACAAGGTTCTCATCAGGATGTGACCAGTTACCAAATCGACTATCATCATGTTCTTGCCTACTTCAAAGACGGTACGCACAGTGGTTTAAGCAACAACCAGCAGTTTGCTGCGTTTATCGGTGAAAAAGAGTGTCCTACGTCTATTTTGTTTCGTGATGGGGCTGGGAGTCATGTAGAGCTTCTGATTGCGCGTCATCAAGGAACGGGAAAAGTGCAATTAGTTTCCATTGATGATATTCAGCTTGAAACCAATACCATGTTTAATGAGACATCTGGCATGCGTCATTGGATTAGCCTAGTGAAAGGTGATGAGCAGGGACGTCCTCAAGCGTGTTCGGAAGATAAAGAGTATCGCGGTAAATGTGGTGAAGAGTACTTTTTAACGTACTGTTACGAACTTTAAGCGCAATGAACTCCATAAGGTACAACGCCCTGACATAGTCAGGGCGTTGTGTTTTCTATAACGGCATCACTCGGTTACGCCCTAAGTGTTTCGCTTCATACAGCATCTTGTCGGCCCGTTCGAGTAGTGAGGTGGGCGTATCTTGTGGCAGGCGTTCAGCAACACCAAAAGACGCGGTAATATTGCTGACTTGTTGGCCTGTGCGGCGATCCTTAATATTCAGTTTTTCTAGCGAGCGGCGCTGGCTTTCCGCAAATTGACGTGCAATACGCAAACTTTTCTGAGGAACCAACAAAATAAATTCTTCACCACCAAAGCGATAGGCATTAATTCCGTCACGACATGATGACTGTAAGCGCTTACCAATTGCTCGAATCACGCTATCACCAAACAGATGGCCATAGCTATCGTTTAATGTTTTGAAATGGTCAATATCGGCGACGATCAAGCACATAGGTTGATCAATTTCAAATAAGGTTTGAATGTCACGATCAAACGCTCGACGGTTGTAAAGGGTGGTTAAACTATCGAATAGTGCGTCTTTTTGTACTTCAGCCAGTTGATCTTTCAAACGCGTAATTTCTTCTGTCGCGGTATTGAGCTGATTATGTAGAAACGATGTTGAATGGCGAATCTGACGTGAATCAACAATCAGTTTTCTGATGATGGTCATGACCTCTTCAATGGAAAGATTATCGCGTTCGACTCTTTCTAAGTCACTAAAACTCTTATCTATTAATGATGAAAAGCCTGAGGTGTCGGTTAAGGTGTCATTCATTGAACTGGTTATTTCGCCAACTAATACTTCCAAATTGGATTTGAGATCGTTGATGCTGGTTTCTGCTTTACTTGCAATGTACTGCTGATACATTTGCTCGTTAGCGGAAGGAGGGCAAACACCATTTTGTTTGACGATGTTGTCGATTTGAGCATTCATTTCAGGAATGGCGTTATCAACATAAGTGTACCAAAGTGCGTAGTTGGCAGGTGTGGTTGCCACTATGTTTTTCATCATTAAAGGCACGGCTTTTTTTAGGTTATCCGTGGATTTTTTGAATTCGTCGGTCATGAGTCACTGTTCGCTAAAGGTCTCCGCACACTATCAGGCCGAAAACGGAAACCGTGGAAGATATCCATAGTATAACAGGCTGGTGTAAGCTTTCTGCATCAAGATTGATCTTTCATACATTGACCGCGTAAAAATCACGCATTAAAGGAATGAGGATGGTATGAAATACACCACATTACGCTTAATTCTCGGTGATCAGCTGAATAGCGAACATCATTGGTTTACACAGGTCGACCCGAACGTCATTTATGTGCTAGCAGAATTAAGACAAGAGACAGACTATGTTAAGCATCATGTACAGAAAGTGTGTGCTTTTTTTGCGGCGATGGAGTCGTTTGCTCATGAGTTAAAGGAAGCTGGCCATCAGGTGCTGTATCTCACGCTAGATGATACTCAAGCGTATCGAGACTTGCCGCACTTGCTGGAGTCTCTGCTCACCCAGTTCAACATCTCTCAATTTGCTTATCAAACTCCCGACGAATATCGATTGTTACAGCAGTTACGAGAGTGGCACGCCAGTGGTGTTACGAAAACAGAATACGATTCTCAACATTTTATGGTGCCTTTCGATGAGTTAGCAGCCGATTTTCCAACAGGAAAGTCGGTTCTGATGGAACATTTTTATCGGCGCATGCGCAAGCGTCACCAGATTTTGATGACATCCGGTGGCGAGCCTATTGGAGGACAGTGGAATTTCGATCAAGATAATCGCAACGCGTTGAAAAAGGCAGATTTAGCGGATATTCCAGCGCCACTTTGCTTTACTAACTCGGTCGAGGCAATCTTACAGAGGTTAACCCGACATTCTGTTGTGACTTTCGGCACTGCTACGTCAACCTTATTGTGGCCTATCAACCGGGCGCAGGCACTCAATCTGCTGGCCTATTTTTGCCAACACTGTTTGGTAAACTTTGGCCGCTTTCAAGATGCCATGACGGCCAACTCTCCCCATCAATGGTCCCTTTATCACAGCCGACTCTCTTTTGTGTTGAATGTGAA
This sequence comes from Vibrio tritonius, assembly GCF_001547935.1. NCBI lineage: Bacteria > Pseudomonadati > Pseudomonadota > Gammaproteobacteria > Vibrionales > Vibrionaceae > Vibrio > Vibrio tritonius. The sequence goes on along the minus strand of NZ_AP014636.1, from coordinate 1,588,306 downwards.
ACTGCTTAGTCCCAAGGAGGTCATTGATGCCGTCGTCTCTTATTACAGTCAACATACCCAGAGTGTTACGTTAGCTCAAGTGGAAGGATTTGTTCGACAAATTCTCGGCTGGCGTGAATATGTTCGCGGTATGTACTGGGCCAATATGCCCGACTTTAGGGAAAAAAACGCCTTGGATGCCCAGCGTAAATTGCCGAGCTATTTTTGGCATGGAAAGACTCATATGCGCTGTATCGGTGCCGCGATTACTCAATCACTTGATTACGCTTATGCGCATCACATTCAACGATTGATGATTACTGGCAACTTCGCGTTGTTGACCGGATGCAGCCCAGATGAAGTGGATGATTGGTATCTGGGTATTTATGTCGATGCCTTAGAGTGGGTTGAGCTACCCAACACTCGTGGTATGGCTTTGTTTGCCGATGATGGGTTAATCGCAACTAAGCCTTATATTGCGAGTGGCTCTTATATCAATAAGATGAGTGATTATTGCAAAGAGTGCCCATATCAAGTGAAAGAGAAAGTGGGTTCTGATGCCTGTCCTCTTAATGCGTGGTATTGGGCATTCTTATATCGCCATCGAGAACGATTTTCCTCTAATCATCGAATGAAAATGATGTATCGAGTTTGGGAGCGATTTACCCCTGAACTTCAGGGGCAAATATTAGCGACAGCTGAAGAAAATTTCGCACGGATAGAACAATTATGAGTTTTGATATTTGCTTTTTAATGGCAAGGAAGAAGCCTTTCGTGCTTTTGTACATTGAATATACCCAAATGACCTCAAGATGCAGACTTCAGAGCTTCATCAACGAGCACAGGTCAAGCTCAATGACGGAAGGAATGGTCATTCCCTTTCAACGTCATTGGGCGCAGAAATGGGCTTGTTGATGAGCTCCCAAGGGGCGAGTTGTATTCGTTCCTATGCTGCGTTACCGATTTTCTACGTAGAATAACTAGGTATTCAAATCGGTGCCTTGCCTATGAGCGAATACATTCTCGCTGAAACAGCATCTTGAGGTTACTTGGGTATATGCATTGTGGGGCCAGTGACATCACAATCATGCCCACCATCAGTAGATATTGGTATGAAGTAAATGTTTCACCAAGTAACAGGAAACCAAAACTAATTCCAGCGATTGGGTTGGCAATTCCACCAAAGGTAAAATCCACCACGGTCATACGTTGTAGCAACCATACGTATAGACCATAAGCAAAGGCTGTGTTCAAAAGGCACACCCAAACTATCCCTCCCACATGTGTGAGCTCAATATGACTTAACGGGTTGAGATACTCAGATGGATTAATAAAAGCATGTATTGCTGTTATTGGGACTAAAACGATTCCGCCTAAAATGAGTTGCCAGGTTAGCGTGGTCCACCAGTGGAGGGTTTTTCCTAGTTTTTGTGTGTAAGTGGAGCCAGTAATCATACACAAAATTGCACAAAGCATAGCCAGCATTCCAGTCGGATTGAGGCTCAAGTGACTCGGGTTAAATAATTGCCATGCAAGAAAGATCAAACCAGCTCCGCAGAGGGCTCTAACTATGGTTGGTCTCTGCTTAAATACCACCCATTGAAACAGCATGGCAAACACCGGAACTGAAATCATGCCAACGCCAGATATTGCCGATGGTAATGTATGCGCCATAAGAAAAATTAAGCAAAAAAACGCACCAATATTGATTGTTCCAACCGTGAATAAAGGACGCCAGTCTTGTTTGTTTGGCATCGACGGTTTTATAAGCCACAAAATTATTCCGGCAGGCAGTGCTCGAAGGATACCTAACAGCAGCGGTGGCCATTCAGGCAGGGTGAATTGTGTTACCGCATAAGTGGTGCCCCAAAAGAATGCTGGTATCATGGCGAGCAAAATATTCATGTTAAGTATCTTTATGTTAAGTTAGTTTCCGTAAAGATAACTAAGCAAAAGAGTTTTGTAAAGTATCTTAATGTTAAAGTATTATGGCATGGGAACGACAACAGAGTAGCAATGATATGGATGCAATAGACATTATTCGCCGCCAATGGGCCGAAGAATTTCCCGACTTAAATACATTACCGATGGGAATTTTAGGGCGATTAATTCGCTTAACTAAACACTTAGAAACCCACATAGCTCAATGGCTAAAAGAACATGGGTTGCTGATGGGGGAGTTCGATGTGTTAATGACGTTGCGACGCTCTGGAGCACCGTATCGAATGACACCTTCAGATTTGCTTAATTCAATGATGCTGACATCAGGAGCTATGACCAATCGTTTGGATAAACTTGAAGGTAAGCAGTTCATAATCCGTCAGCATAGTGAGACGGATAGGCGCAGCGTTGAAGTGGTGTTAACTGATGCTGGCTTAGAGATAATCAATGGAGTCATCGATGCTTACGTACAACAACAAGCCAACTTGATGGATTGCTTTTCCCAAGCGCAGCTAGTGAACATTGATAGTGAACTCTCCACATGGTTGAATAAATTCGAAGCTAACTAAGCGCGTTTCAAAGTTCACAAAAAAAGCCTTACTGTAAAGTAAGGCTTTTATTTTGTACCCAAATGAAGTTACTTGGCTATATAAAATGGTCAGTAATATTCAAGAGTGGCAGACGGTGGCGAAAAATAATTAGGCTACCGCTTCACTCAATTGGCTACTTTCGATTTTCTTCGCTCCGCGTAACATGGCCTCAATAAGCTCTGTAGCGTTGAATTTTTCGAGTGCTTCGTTTGCACCTACCTGATGGGCGCGATCAACACAGATCTCGCTGGAAAGCGAAGTATGCAAAATGATGTAAGCATGGTGCAGCTCATTGGCACTTTGGACTTCGAAGGCCAGCTCGTAGCCGTCTAATCCAGGCATCTCAATATCGCTCACCAGAAGATCAATGGCTTTGCCTTGGCTCGCTGCTTCACGCATCATTTCGAGGGCTTCCGCACCGTTGTTACATACTTGATAGCCGATATTGATACGGTCTAATGCATCAGCCAGCTGCTTACGTGCGATCGATGAGTCATCCACGAGCATGATATTCAGTGCTTTAAGACGTTCACGTTCCACGTCAGTTAACATAGGCACCTTAGTGGATTCATACTGCGGATAGATTTTGGATAACAAAAGTTCGACGTCAAGAAGCTGAACAATATGTTCTTCAAAATGAGTGATGCCGGTAACAAACACGTTTTTACCGGTAGTTGCGGGCGCTGCTTCAATAGAACGCCAGTTACACTCAATAATTTTTTCGATACTACGCACCATAAATGCCACTACTGTGCGCAGACAGTCTGTAACAATGAGGTAGCAGTCTTTATATTCACTCGGGTCGATGCGACGAAATCCAATGGCAGCAGCCATATCAATGACCGGTACTGTCATATCTCGGAAAGTCACCGTTCCGACCACATTGTGATGTGAATAAGGAATTTGGGTCATTGGCATGTAAGGAATAATTTCCCTTACCTTCAGGGTGCCGATCGCAAATAGCTGCTTTTGCATGTTCAGAGTGAACATCAGCATACCTTGCGATTGGTTTGCCTTACTGATCGTTTTAGCCATAGTCGATAACATTACTTAAAGTGGTATACATATTATGAACTATATTAACTGAATTCCATATTACAGCAATGGTTGAAGGGGAATTAACTTTCTTTATTGACGATTTTATTGATCTCGTTAAGGAAATACTAACAATGGTTAATTTGGGCTGAGTGATCCTCGTTAGGTGCATTCCCTGTACGGTTTGGGTAAACTAGGCCACTTTTTTACACAGATGAGAGCAAACATGGCATCTACAGCGGCAGCGGTGCATATCTTGGTTAAGCATAAAGAACAGGCCGAAGATATCATCAACCAATTGAAAAAAGGCGCAAAATTTCAAGTTTTGGCTAAAAAATACTCCCAGTGTCCATCGGGTAAACGCGGTGGTGATTTAGGGGAGTTTCGCCGTGGCCAAATGGTGCCTCCATTTGATAAGGCGTGTTTTAGTGGGCCGCTTTTGACCCCTCAATTGGTGAAAACCAAATTTGGCTGGCACGTGGTTAAAGTTCTGTATCGCACTTAATTAATTGAGTTTGATGTATTAAACGCAATGAGTTGAAAAGACGTCTATTTATTAAAATAGGATCACGATAAAGCGTATCTATACCCAAATGACCTCAAGATGCAGACTTCAGAGCTTCATCAACGAGCACAGCTCAAGCTCAATGACGGCAGGAATAGTTATTCCCTTTCAACGTCATTGGGCGCAGAAATGGGCTTGTTGATGAGCTCCCAAAGGGCGAGTTGTATTCGCTCCTATGCTGCGTTACCGATTTTCTACGTAGAATAACTATGTATTCAAATCGGTGCCTTGCCTATGAGCGAATACATTCTCGCTGAAACAGCATCTTGAGGTTACTTGGGTATATTTACAGAAAAAATAAAATGACGGCAGATAAAAAAGCGCCCTTAGTGGGGTAACTAAGGGCGAAATGATAGACTGAACAGTACTATCGGAGTTCTGCAGGAACCTCAGCAATATAAAGTGCTGGGACACCTTCAAAGTCGCTAGTGAATAAGACACCGTGATCATCCGGAGTGAATGATGGGTGTGGGTGAGTGATTTGACGGTCACCATCAAGCACTTCCCAAGAAGTGTTGTGTTTTGCTAATTTGGCAAAAGTTTTATTCTTAGTATTGAGCACGTACAAGAATGGGTCGTTTTCAATACTGTAGCTTGCATCATCAGCTACATCGACTGGTGTGTCACAACCGTCGCCAACCATCAATGTGCCATCGTAGTTACTCATTAGGTGAGAACAAGGTGGCATTTCCATCACTTTTTCATTTTCTAGAGTGTCTGGATTCGCTTTATAAATAACGCGTCCAGCTTGACCTTTGAAATAAGAAACATACGCCATTGCGCTACCATCTGGCACCCAAAACTCATGAGTACAAGATTCACCCGGTGCATGGGTTTTTACTTTGCGCACATTGCTGCCATCTTCATTAACCAACCACATACGTGCATCAACAAGATCATGTGGGCCTTCATGGCAAAAGCCGATGGTTGAGTCGTCAAATGGGCGATAAATTGGGTGGCCGAGCCATGTGTCGGCTTGATGAATGACTGCTAATTCACCACTGTTAATATCGACTTTGATCAAACGACATGTTGGATTGGTGTAGAAAAATTCGTGGAATTTTTTCCAGTCGGTCAAAGGTTTCCAGCAGCTTTTCAAAATTTCAATGCCAACTAACTTGGTACATTCTGAGTTAGCAACCCAAGTGCCGTAACCTTTCCATTGTTCATCAACCGTGTAGATGACCTTCTCTTCAAGACTGTTAAGGTCGACCTTCATTAGGTTTAATTCATTTTTTACATAAAACAGAGACTGTTCGTCAGTAGAGAGGAAACCACCGAAGGTGTTATCACCTTTACCTTCAGTAAGTTGACGAGCCTGTTGTGTTTTTAAATCGAGCAAATAGTAGTTACGGTTGCCATCAAAATCGCCGGCAAACAGCAATTTAGTACCATCTTGGGTGAAACATTTTTGGTAGAAATAATTACGGTGACAAATAACATCGGTAGGGGTTAAACGAGTTACTTTTACTTGAGTATCACTGTCGGTGAAACTTTCAAAATGCAACTGTACTACGTCGCCTTTAGCCATAATCTGTCTCCTTTCAATGAGTAAGCTTGTAAGCTCACTCTCATCATATTCGGTAAAATTTTGGAAAATGTGCCACGCTCCTGAGGGGGAGGATCGAGCGCGACACATAGAATTACATTAATTTGTCACCACTTTTTGATTGACTAGACCGACATTAGCACTGCGTCGCAAGGCAAAGCCAACCAAGAATATCGCAGCTGAACAGCCTAAGAAGAGTAGGCGGCCCCACATTGGGTTAGGAATCAACACCATCAGAACCAAACCACCTGCCATGTACATAACCAAGGTGCCAAGTTTATTGCGTTGTTGACGGTCGACCACATCTTGTCCTTCTTCTTCAATACATTCAGTATTGAGGTCTTTAAAGAACTCTGCAGTCTGCTCTTTGTATGGGTCGTTTTCTTCTTTGTAGAACAAAGTGGTGCATAGGAAGAAACCGATGGTCAAAATCAAGTGAGCGGCAATAGTGATCATGATCTTCATGTCGCTAGATTCACGGCCAGTAAGATGTTCCATGCCAAACCAGCCACCAACAACTTCTGGAGTCCAAACGTTAACCACCATTAGCGATACACATAGACCGAATACCACTGTTGCCCATGGTGCCCATTTTGGCGTTTTGCGAATCAAGATAGCCAAGAATAGTGGTACCAAAATTGGTGATTGCAGTAGAGTGGCAACCTGCATCATCAAATCGAACAAGCTTAATCCGCGTAGTGATACGTAGAACTGAGCACACAGAATAACTAAGAAACCATTGATGATACTAGCGAACATCCCCATGCGAAGCTGTTCTTTATCTGTTGCTTTACCACGGCGTACAATCGGTGCATAAAAACTACGAACAAAGATACCTGAGTTACGGTTTAGAGCTGAGTCCATTGAAGACATGGTTGCGGCAAATAGGCCTGCCATTAGTAGGCCAACGGTGCCTGTAGGCATGTAATCACGAGCGAACACCAAGTAAACTGCATCACCTGCTTTTTTACCTAGACTTGCGTAAGCTGCTGCGGCATTAGGATCCATAATACGTAGTGCCCAAGGTGGGATGAACCAAATCATGGCACCGATGAACATCATACCTAAAGCAAGCAGTGCTGCTTTTGATGCATTTTTGGAATCTTTTGCGTTTAGGAAACGATAGGATTCCTGCATGTTGTTGATACTTTGCAACTGTTTAACGATGAAAAACAGGAATGAACCAACGATAAGCAGTGGGTAGTTCATGTCTGGACCAACGAAGAAACCACCAGGGAATTTAGTGACGATTTCACCAGGACCGCCAATCACAAATAGCGCCACACCTGCACAAGCGATAGAAATAACCGCGACAACGAGAGACTGAATAAAGTCAGATGCAACGACACCCCATGCCCCACTAATGAGTGACACTAGCAATACTGCAATACCTGTGATCCAGATAGTAAGGTTGATGTCGGTACCAAATACAGCAGAGGCGAATACCCCTAAGCCATTCAACCACACGCCGGCATTTAAAATACTGAGCGGGATAATTACCCAAGTAAAAAACTGTTCGTTGCCATGACCAAAACGACGACGTACGGCTTCGGTAGGAGTATCAACCCGCATATTACGATAGCGGCGAGCAAAGTAGAAATAGGCTGCGGCGTACGCCACCATGTTGCCGATAAATACACCTAAAATTTCAAAACCAGAGCTGAACGCTTTACCTGCTGCGCCAGTGAATGTCCATGCAGAAAACTGTGTCATAAATGCAGTAGCACCTACCATCCACCACAGCATTTTACCGCCCCCGCGGAAGTAATCACTGGTGCTTTTACTGGCCATCTTTTTGAAAAGCATACTGATTGCCACCATCAGGCAAAAATAGCCGACAATGACTAAATAATCATATTCCATACCCAAACCTCGAAACAGTGTTTTAATTTATTTGAATGGAAGTATATTTTTATGAAACGTGCTTATCTGTGATACAAATCGAAACAACGGTTCATTTTTTATTTTTTCTATCGGAATGTGATTACTTTCACGAAACTTGTTGTTGTCTTTTAGACGAGAAAACGCGATCTAGGCGTTGTTTAAGATACCTATGTGCAGGTTTGTTGTGATGAGGAGTTGATGGTTAAAAAATGGTTGGTATTTTGTTGTAAATATGCTGCATAACGCTGAATTTACAATAAAAAGAAAGGGTTTATACCCAAATGACCTCAAGATGCAGACTTCAGAGCTTCATCAACGAGCACAGGTCAAGCTCAATGACGGAAGGAATATTCCCTTTCAACGTCATTGGGCGCAGAAATGGGCTTGTTGATGAGCTTCCAAGGGGCGAGTTGTATTCGCTCCTATGCTGCGTTACCGATTTTCTACGTAGAATCACTATGTATTCAAATCGGTGCCTTGCCTATGAGCGAATACATTCTCGCTGAAACCGCATCTTGAGGTTACTTGGGTATATTCAACGTATTTGTCCTCAGACACAAAATTTATTGTGCCTGAGAATAGTTGAGGGAGAAATGGACGATGCCGTTTAACGTGATTCCTCTAGCAATTTATTTTTCTGGTAAATAGTTAGCCATTTATCAGTTATCATCCGATATGCATACAGTGCAGCTCTCAACCACCAATCGGCAAACATTCCGAGCCAGATGCCGTATACGTTCATGTTGAAATGGATGCCAAGTACATAGCCAAATACAATCCGACAACCCCACATGCTAGCGATGGCGGTCCACATGCTATAACGCACATCTTTGGCGCCTTTAAAGGTAGAAGGTAATACAAAGGAGGCTGCCCACACTGGCATCATGATGGCATTAAGATAAATCAAGTTGGCAACCACATCGATGACCCTAGGATCACTGGTATAAATTTGGGCGATTTGCCGCGCAAAGGGGATAGAGATGATGGCTAGGGTGACAAGTAAGCAGGTTGCTGTCCATAAAATGAGCCGCATTTCCAATTTCGCGAGACGAGTTTTATCTTGTCCTAAGCGTTTACCGATTAACACCGTACCAGCCATGGCTAGGGCATTTCCTGGAATATTAACGAACAATAGTATGGAAAAGGTAATGACATTTCCGGCCATGACTACGGTACCCATGCCTGCTACCATAATTTGGGTGATGAGTTTGCCCACATTGAACATGAGCGATTCAACACTGGCCGGAATCCCAATACCTAGGATCTCCCATAAGGTTGCGTGTTGAAATGATTGGCGATAATCACTCAGTTTGACACGCAAAATACTGTTGTGTGCCAGCACGGCGAGTATCATCATCGCTCCGACCCAACGCGCCGCAGTTACCCCAATACCAGCGCCAAAGAGGCCGAGCCCCTCCCAACCCCAGTATGGAATGCCGTAGATAAGCGGATAACTAAAGAGTATGTTGAGAATATTCATCAAAATGTTGCTCATGGCGGGTGAACGGGAGTTACCTACGGCACGTAACACCCCACTGCCAGCAAGCACGATTGCCAATGCTGGATAACTGAATGCGATGGTTTTTAAATAGAGGGCAGAGAGTTCGATAACATGATGATCAGCGCCCATGGCAATGATATTGAGGATTGGGCTAATAAACAGAAAAATGAACACACAGGTCGTAATACTGATCACCACGTTGAGGTTCATTGCCTGAATCGCTATATCTAATGCCTTTTCACGTTTTCGGCGGCCAAAAGCTTGAGCAATTAACACTGACCCACCTAATTCCGTAGCCGTTAGTAAAGAGATAATGAGATAAGTAACGCTATCGCTAATTCCTACTGCTGCGGTTTCTGCTGCGCCAATGTGACTCACTAAAACAGTGCTGATGATGCTCATCAGCACTACGCAAGTAAGTTCAATAACAATAGGCCATGTAAAAGGAATAATGCTACGACACAGCAGCACTTTGGAACGGTGGCGTAGCCTTGGGCGCTCTTGCCAGCGAGTCACTACGGCGTGAACCAGCGCTGCTTTGGATGCAGTGGCGGACGAATGGGCTGGCTTACCAAAACGTGGAAATTTAAACAAAGTACCTCCATCAGACCTAACGAATTTGCGAAAATGATCTGTCTGATGAAGCCCTTAGCTAGATGTGAAGAGCAAAGAGGTACTTCATAGGTTAGGCTGGTTCGCTATCGGTTCGGTTATAAATAACATCGTAGTCGTAAACTGTTTTTATCTCATGATGAATTTGCACTTCACCATGTAAATAGCCGCCTTTGGATATCGCCACCGGTAATTGTGAATAACAGTGAAGATGGGCTGCTTCCAGTGCTAACAGGGCGTAGGGGACAGGATCATCCAGGCGAACGAATCGATGTGAGGCACTTGGGCGGAACGCGCCGTCATGATAATGCGCTTTGATTAAATTGTCTCCAATTCGATCGCATAGACACAATAATTGTTGATCCTGATTGGCAAGTGCTAGCTCAATCAGTGCGAGCAACAAATAAGCCGAGGCAATGGTTGTGTCGTGAGCGACATTGGTGACGCTTAATGTTTGCGGGTCCAGTTCACCCAGCCCAAAGCGACGGAACATGGCGCTGGTCAGTTGACGTAGTTTGGGATCATCGCTTTGATGACTTGCTCGCACCAATGTCAACAAATAAGCAGGGTCGGTTGGCGTACGTTGCAAAACGGTGCCTTTTTTGCCGTAGTAACCGTCGCGCTGAAATTGATATCCGGTCATATCTAGGCCCGTGTTCCACATCGGAATGATTTCGTTATGTTCTTCATCCCAAGCGTGTGCAAAATAGGCGGTAATTCCGTCGATTGCCCATTGAGCTAATTCAGGATCTTTGGCAATGCGGGCGCACTCTAAAATCGCAAGCGGGTTGTCAACGACGACTGGCCAGCTATCACGAAATAGCACATTTGCTTCCCGTGCAATATCGCCAAATTCAGGGCCAAATTGACGCTTGGCTCGGTCACCAAACCAAGAAAACGTCAGGTTATCGTCTTCTGGAATCGGCTCACGCTGTTTAGGAGAAGAGAATTGATAAACCGGCATGCCTGTTGCCGCTGGTCGCGCCAATACAAATTGATGATAGAGATGTTTCGCCCACGCCAGAGCCTGCTTATCACCAGTGTAGCGATAATAATGACATGCCGCGTATATAAGATCGGTTGATGCGTTTACAAAGGTAAGACCAATGGTTTCCGGCAGCTCAGGCCAGCGTGTCGGATCCACTACGGGATGAGGTTGATGAGTATCAAAGGGATTTGCCTTTACTTCCTCACCGTATTGACCGTGGCGACTGAGGTCTAAGCAGTTCCAATCGAGCACGTGCGCTGCCCAAAAGCCACTAAGAAAGCGCTCAGTAAGTGAACTATCGATGCGATGCAGTTGGTCGTAAAACGGAAAATGGTGTTTGAGCTCATGAACGCACTCTTTAGAGGCTGGCCCTTCAATATTGCCGTTGTTTAAATGGACAAAACGGTGCCCGCCCCAATGCAATAATCCACTTTTTTCATCGCTGTAATGAGTGAGAAAATATGCCGTGATCTCATCTGCTTGCGTTTGGTAGCTAGGATTTTCAGTGATTGTTGAAAGTGCCACTAAGCCGCGCAGAAAGTTCTGCTGACTAGCAAAGTTACTCATGGGAACTTGGTGACCGTCTGGATAAGTCCACTGAACCGGTTGTTTGGTTAACCAATCTAAACCATCTGCCAATAGTGGAGATTGAGAAGATCGTGCCAGTTTTAGAACGCGTTGGTAATAATTTTCCAACAAGGGCAGATTAGAATGGCGTGATGACATAACAAAACCTCGATGTATATTTATCTGATGAACCTCTAAATTCTGCATCAACAAGCCCATTTCTGCGCCCAATGGCGATGAAAGGGAATGACCATTCCTTCCGTCATTGAGCTTGACCTGTGCTCGTTGATGAAGCTCTGAATCCTGCATCTTGAGGTCATTTGGGTATAATTAGATAAATCAACAAAAAACCGCCGATACACTGTATCGGCGGTGGATAGACATATTACTTAGCGATTCTCGCTAAAACGCGGTTACCGCGACGTAAGAAGTTTTTAGCAGATTCCGCTGGCGTAGATTGACCATAGTCGAGGTGTTCCATCTCTTCTTGGAACAATTCCATCAACTGAGCGTTATCTGTGTAAGTGGTTGGAGTGATAACTTGAGGTAGGTTTTGTGCTTGTTCATACCCTTCGTATGACAAGCTGTGCTTATCAATCTCACCACTCGATTGCAAAATACCCAAGCCTTTTTTACTCATCGGAATACCACGAGCAAGACCCAGTGCTTTAACGCCATCAGGATCGTTTAGCAGGAAGTTAACCAGTTTTGCTGCCTCTTCTGGGTGTTTAGTGTTACGACCAATAGAGAACATCATTGAAGGACGAGCCAATAGACCTGCGTCTTTCGCGCCAGGTGCCATTGGGTATGGACCTAATTCCAAAGACATTGGTGGTTGTAGGTTATCTGAGTATTTTGGTACTGCTGTATCCCACATGTAGAGGCCACCGAAACGTCCATCAATCCAAGGGCGCATTTCATACAAGTTACCTTTACCGTATGAAGAGTATTCTTTGGTTGAAGGGAAGACATGGTTCTTCACTTGGTCAACGTACATTTGGAAGAAATCAGTCATCTCTTTCTTATCAAAATTCAACATGTTGGTATCATGGTTAATGATGTCTTTGCCAAATTTTTGAATGTAGTAAGAGCGGTTCATCGCGAAAATATCACGCGCTTCGATAACTAACGGGTAGTAATCTTCGCCTAGTTTTTTCTCGAACGCTTTACCTGACTTCATCAGGTCGTCCCAGTTTGTTGGGTAAGCGACGCCTGCTTTTTCCCAAGTGTCTTTGTTGTAGTAAAAGACACGTGAAGTCATACTCACAGGTAGCCCTTCCAACTTGCCACTAATAGTGGTCATTTTAATTGCTTGAGAAGGGAACTGGTTCACTTGCAGAGCATCTTTTTCTTGGAACATGTCGTAAAAGCCCTCGCCGTCACGAGAGAAAATAGGCAGCCAGTTCCAGTTGGTTTGCATTACGTCAGGTTCGGTGTTACCAGCGATCTGAGTAGTCAGACGAGAAAGGTGACCATCCCAACCTGTGTATTCACCCTTGACGACAATGTCTGGGTATTTTTCGTGAAATTTTTCCAGCGCTTTTAAGGTAGCTTGGTGGCGGGAGTTACCACCCCACCAAGACATGCGCAGTTCAGTTTGAGCGTAAGCACTGCTGGCGATAGAACCTAAAGCCAGAGCTGTTAAGGTAGCAAGTAAGGTACGTTTCATCATAATAGCGTCTCCAAGCGCGTTTTATTTTTTCAGAGAGATGTTCATTTCTGTTTCTTTATCAAAGACATGGGCTTTGTTCATATCAAAAATGAATTTCACCCCTTTTTGTAATTTCATATCGAGTTTGGCTTTTACATCATCAATTGGTACACGCGATGTAAATTCGTCATTCCCGATACGGAAGTAGACGAATACTTCGTGGCCCATGTTTTCCATGCGAATCACATCGCCCACTATGATCTGTTCATGAGCCAGAGCTTCATCAGTCAGAGCAAGAGTGATATTGTCTGGACGAATGCCGAGCACGGTTTTGTTCGCTTGATGTGAACGAATTAATGCTGCTTTTTCTTCCGGAATGACCAAGTGTTGGCCATCCATATTGACCACTAATTTCCCTTCGTGCTCTTTAAGCGATACGTCCACTAGGTTCATTTCTGGAGCACCGATAAAACCAGCAACAAACATATTGACTGGGGCGTTGTAGAGGTTTTCTGGTGTATCCACCTGCATAATTTCGCCAAGCTTCATCACACAGATTCGGTCGCCCATGGTCATCGCTTCTGTTTGGTCGTGGGTCACGTAAACGGCAGTTGCTGGACGGTTTTCTGATTTAAGGTGCTTGTGCAAATCAGAGATACGGACTCGCATTGAAGCGCGCAATTTTGCGTCCAAGTTAGATAACGGTTCATCGAACAGGAACACATCGGGTTTTTTCACGATGGCACGTCCAACCGCGACGCGTTGCGCTTGACCACCAGAAAGTTGACGAGGCAAGCGATCGAGCAGATCTTCAATCTCCAAGATTCTTGCTGCTTCATGTACGCGCTGGTGGATCTCATTTTTAGGCAATTTTTGTAGCTTCAAACCAAATGCTAAGTTTTCTTCTACTGTCATGTGGGGATATAGCGCATAGTTTTGGAAAACCATGGCAATACCACGATCTTTAGGCGCTAGGTTGTTCACCACTTTGCCACCAATGGTTACTTCACCACCGGTAATGCTCTCTAAGCCAGCTAACATACGTAAAGTAGTTGATTTAGCGCAGCCAGATGGGCCTACGATAACCAGGAATTCGCCATCGTTAATCGTCAAATCAATCCCGTGTACCGCATGGAAACCGTTTGAGTACACTTTTTCCAGATGTTTAAATTTTACTTCAGCCATTGTTGTTACTCCGAGAAATTAACCTTTAATACCGCTGTTACTAACGCCTTCAACAAAGTATTTTTGTGACATGAAGAAGACCACGATGGACGGAATAATAGAGATGGACGCCATTGCCAAAATCTCATTCCATTTTGCACCTTCGGTGACGTCGATAGACATTTTCAGTGCGAGAGCGATTGGGTATTTCTCTACACTTGAGACGTAAATCAATGGACCAAGGAAGTCGTTGACTGACCACATAAATTGGAACAGAGCAACAGAAATGATGGCTGGGCGAATAACAGGAACCACAACATACCAAAGTACTTGGAATGAGTTACAGCCATCGATCATTGCTGCTTCTTCCATATCCGTTGGTACACCACGTAAGAACTGAACCAGCATGAACACAAAGAAGCCTTGTGTTGCAAATGCCAATGGCAAATACAGTGGTAGGTAACTATCAAGTAAATTCATCTCGCGGAACATCAAGTATTGAGGAATCAACAATACTGACTGAGGTAACAAGATGGTTGCGATCAATGTGGCAAACCAGAAACCTTTCCAAGGAATCTCGAAACGCGCGAACGCAAATGCCACAATAGTTGACGATATAACGGTAAACAGAACTTTCGGTAACACATAAGCAAAGGTGTTAATGATGTAGTGACCAAAAGTAAACTCAGTACCGGTTTTCCAACCATTGATAAACCCTTCTAAGCTCCATTCATGGGGAATTAGACTTAAGGAAGAGAAAATCTCGTGGTTCGGTTTCATGGATGCAGAGAACATCCAAAACAGTGGGTAGAGCATGGTGACACCCACGATGATCAACACAGTATAGCGAATAAAGGCATTGATCTTTTCACGACGAATGGTGCGGTCGTTCTCTAAGCGGCTCTCTTTATTCGAGGCCGTATTATTGACAGTTAATGTAGAAGCCATGTTATTTACCTCCTTTATCACCTGAATAGAACACCCAGTACTTAGATGAACGGAAGGTGATAGCGGTGAAGATTGCAACGACGATGAACAATGCCCAAGCCAATGCACTACCGTAACCCATGTCGAAGAACTTGAAGGCGGTTTCGTAAATGTACAGCGAGATCAAGTAGGTCGATTTCATTGGGCCGCCGCCAGTGACAACGTAAGGCGCGGTAAATTCTTGGAACGCTTGAGTGGTTTGCATGATGAAGTTGAAGAAAATCACCGGTGTAATCAGAGGTACAGTCACTTTCATGAACATCTGCCATTTGCTTGCACCGTCAATCATGGCTGCCTCATATTGAGATTGAGGAACGTTTTGCAACGCAGCCAAGAAGATCACCATCGCAGAACCAAACTGCCAAGCACGCAATAAAGTGATGGAAAATAGGGCAAAAGAGGGCTCACCTAACCAGTTGATAGGGTCAATACCAATAAACCCTAGCAACCCGTTTAGTACGCCGTCGATGGCAAACAAGGCACGCCATAACACTGCGATTGCAATACTGCTCCCCAAAATAGAAGGAATGTAGTAGGCGGTACGGAAGAAGCCAATTCCTTTTAATTTGAAGTTCAGAATGAACGCAATAAATAACGCAAAAGCCAGCTTAACTGGGATGGTCAAGAAAACGTACGCGAACGTAACGCCCATTGACTTCCAGAATAGGTCATCTTCAGTGAGCATGTACCGATAGTTTTCGAGTCCCACAAATTTCGGTGCGGTCATCAAATCGTAATCGGTGAAGCTCATCAAAAATGACGAAACAAATGGAAAGGCAGTAAACACTATCAACCCGAGAATATAGGGTGATAGGTATGCCAGTCCAAGCTTACGACTTTCATACATTTTCTCGTCCTCATAGTTAAGGTTAAGTACCAGAGAGTTGAATACACTAGTCCTCGCCTCTCTCTGGTTTCTGCTGACCATTAAACGTACGATAAAAGTTTATTTCCACTTCAATTTACAATAATTGTGATCTGAAAACTCATTTTTAAAATATTTTAAATAAAAATATGAAACATCGTTTCTTTTTGGGTTTTCATTATTTTTGAAACGCGAAAATTTAGGCGTTTAAAGAAGTTTTGTTTACATTGACTTACGTCAAACTTTCTCTAAAAGTTAAGTGATCAAGTTAAAACTTTATGATTTTTAAAACATAACTAGCTGTTTTTATTATATTTAATTTATGTGTTTGAAGGGGTGATTTATTTTGCGATATGAATTATATGATATACCGTATTTCATTTATGAAAAACTTAATTAAGTATTTTATTTTCTTTTTATTTATATTTGGTTTGTTGTTTTATTTAGATCACACAAAAATAAAAATATAAATGAAACATCGTTTCTTAGATCACAAATTGTTGTTTGGCAACTTTCTTCTCTTTTTGGTTAGAGTTAGCTTGTGTCTCGTGAATCTAATAAAACAAAACGGTGTTTCAATATGAAAGCTAAAATCTTAACCTCAGCTATCCTACTGGCTATGACAAGTGTTGCTGCCCATGCAACCACCATTAACATCCGTCATGAAACCACTCCTCGCTACGATGGCCAATCTGCCAAACAAGCAGATCGTGTTGCCGTTAGCCACCGTTTCAAAAATGGTGTCGGGTTTGAAGTTGAAGCGAAATGGAAAAGTGACAACGAAGATGCGTTGGGTGAGCAAAAGGGCAACGGCCAACAAGCTAATGTGAGTTATCTATATAAGTTAAATGATGCTTGGAGCTTAAAACCTCAATACAAATGGGAATCAGGTTCCGACAAAGTGGGGCATCAATTTAACTTGACCTTGGGTTACAAAGTAAACCCAGATTGGTCTGTCTCATTCCGTCATCGTTATCACTACGAGAACAAAGTGAATGCGAATAACTCGCACTACAACCGTTGGACATTTGAAGCAAGTTATGGCGGCCTAGAAAACTGGAAATTGGGCGGAAGCGTTGATTATACCTTCAACCCTGATTCATCTGGTCCACGTTGGAAAGATCACCAAAACTGGTTCTCTGAAGTGAACTTTAAAGGTGAATATACTGGTTTTGAAGGCGGTTGGCATCCATTCACAGAAATTGGTTTTGTACCATACAAATCAGGTGATTATGTTTACGACGGAAGTGCTCAAAATGACAAATGGCGTCCTCGTGTACGTATCGGTGTGAAATACAGTTACTAAATAAAAGATGTCTAGTTTCGTCCACTGAAGGCTTATTTTGAGACTGCCGTCGAAATAAGCCTTTTTTTGTTCAAGGAATTTGAAATATGAAAAGAACTCCTATCGCGTTATCTATCGCTTCCATTCTGGCGTTGGGTGGGTGCGCATCTCAAGCCGATCAAGTGATTTCTCACAGTGATTCATTAACTTGGCAAGCAATTACCTTTGGTCAATCAACTGATCTTAACTTCGGTTCGACTATTCTTCCTGAAAAGGTAGGTACAAACCAGGTTACTGTCGATGGTAAATTGGTTCAGCCCGGTCCTGTGGCGTCTCGTTTTACCATCGAGAGTCGCGGTGGTAAGTTAGCCAACTCTCATGATGGTGGTACTTTTTACTACACCGAATTGCCAACAGATGTGAACTTTACTCTGTCTGCGGATATCACCATGGATCAACTCGGGCCTGAAACTGGGTCTACACCAAACCGTCAAGAAGGCGCTGGCCTCATGGTGCGTGATGTGCTGGGTAAGGCGCGTATGAATCCTCAACCGGAGGGACTTGAAGAGTTTCCTGCTTCATCGAACATGGTGATGAACCTAATTCGTGCGAACAAAAAGAAAGTCAAAAATGGCTTAGTCAATATCGATGGTGATTATCGTGAAGGGATCTACCACCCTTGGGGTACGGCGGGTAACCGGATGAGCCATCATGAATATGTGAAAGGCATTCCTTTTGGAGAAGGTAAAAGTTACCACATGACCTTAACTCGCACCGATACCGGCTATGAAGTGAGTTACAGTGATGGCATCCAAACCAAAACGATTCCTGTGAAGGGGGCCAATGCCAACATCGTACAGATGCAAGATCCTAAACATCAATATGTAGGTTTCTTTGCTTCGCGTAACGCAAAAATCACCGTCACCAATGTGAAATTGGATTTAAGTAAAGCCAATACGGTGGATGCTCCACGTTACCACGCTAAATTGGTGGCGCCTGTCCTTCAACAAGCTTCTCCTGATCAGTCACCCATTGCAGATTATACTTTACAAGCTCGCGCAAACTACACCGGTAAATTTGGCGTGCAACAAGATGGCCAATGGTTAGTGAAAGACAAGCTGGTGACTGCTGGTGAAATGTTTGATTACAACACTAGCCTAAAGCAAGCTCAGACAAAATTTGATGTTTCCTTCACGCCAATTGAAGGCCCTGACTTGAAGACGATGAGCTATCACTATTCTGTGGCTAAGGTGCAACAAGCGGATCCTCTGACGATCAAAGTGAATCCTAAAGGCACCAATGGGGCTCTCACTTTGCAACAAGCGGTCAATCTTTTGCCACCAGGTGGTACGATTTTGCTCGCCGATGGTGACTACCCTGAATTAACCATTCCGGTTTCGGCTAGTGGTACCGCTGATAAGATGAAAACGCTAAAAGCGGCTGGTAAACATGTGCGCTTAACTGGCACGTATCTGCATGATGCGAATTATTGGAATGTCTCGCATATAGAAGTGGATGGTGCACGCACGATCGTCAGTGGTAGCCACAATAACTTTGACCATATGAAGACTCACAATTCTCCAGATACTGGTTTCCAAATATCATCGAGTAAGAAAGTCGGTCGCGCTTTATGGGCAAGTTACAACACGGTTAGTGACAGCGAAAGTTACAACAACATCGATAAAGCGCAGATCAATGCTGATGGCTTTGCTGTGAAAATGCGTGTTGGTGATGGCAATACTTTGGTTCGTTGTATTTCACACCACAATGTGGACGACGGATTCGATTTATTCAATAAAGTTGAAGATGGTCCAAATGGTGCGGTAACCATTCTTAACTCTGTTGCTTATATGAACGGCGAAACCATGAAAGTGAAAGCCAAAGGTGGAACTCGTGGTAATGGTTTCAAATTGGGTGGTGAAGGTTTACCCGTTCCTCATGTTGTGAAAAACAGCCTATCGTTCCACAACAATATGGATGGTTTTACCGATAACTTTAACCCTGGTGCTTTAGTGCTAGAAAACAACGTGTCTATCGATAACAAACGCTTTAACTTCTTGTTCCGTAAGAGCCCATACGCTGGCAACGTGAAGCAAGGTACGTTTGATAACGACCAATCATATCGCTTCTTTGTCACCAGTAAGTACAGTGATGTGGTGAATGGGTCTAGTTTGAGTAACAACCGCTTTATTAAAAATGGTGTGACTGTGGATGCGCAAGGTAATGCTGTAAAAGGTCCATGGGTTGAATCTTTGAAAAAAGCAGCTCGTGTAAATCCTAAATCAGCTAACCCTGGCGCTGAAGCCGTGGCCGACATCCGTGCCTTTGTTTTTCAATAAACTGAGTTAGTTATCCAAAACTGAACGGTTCGGACTCCTGAGCAATTGGAGTCCGATTCCGTCAAGTTTCTTTCATTACCGATGACATATCCATGGTGAATTCGGCCATTTCACTGAGGTCAAACATATGAAACATTTCTTCCGTAAACGTAGTGTCGGTTTGCAACTGAAGCTGGGTATGTTGTGCTGTTTGACGATCGCTTTTGCGGTGATCGCTTCTTTAGTCTTCCACAATGCTCAGCAAGCGTTGTTAACCCAAACCTATCAAGAACAACAGTCCAAATTGGACGCCATAGCTACGACGGTGGCGGGCCAATATGACGCGTACGTTTCCACAACCAAAGTACTTAACTCTACTCTGCAAAACGGCTACTTAGGTGGTTTAGAAGTTAGCACTGAGTCGGTTGATTATGCAGGGCATTCAATTCGCAATATTGAACAATATGGGCTGCCTCTGGTGAACAACCACGATATTTTCGATACTTTTACTGCCGATACTGGCGCGATTGGGCAGCTCTATTCTCTATCTGATAAGCAATGGGTAGCCATTGCGGGTTCATCCGCGCAAAACGGCAGTACCGATGTAGACCAACCGATCCTTAGCCGTGATTTCTCAGGTTATTCGAATCTCATGGCAGGTAAGCCTTTTGTCGATCAGGAAAATCGCGCAGGGCAAGCCTTTTTAGTGTACTACCAGCCTTTATTTGACCGCGCAAAACAGCCCGCTGCAGTGCTCTCTGTCGCGCTCTCTGTCGAAAAGGCAACGCAACAAATACTCTCTTCATTAAAAGAAATTCATTGGGGGAAAACCGGTGACACCTTAGTGGTGGATCGCCATCAAGATACCCTAGGTAATTTGCTATTAGGCTCATTAGGTGATTCTTCGACCTTCTTTAACTTTGTGGATGGTCACGGTAATCAACCGTTTGCATCCTTAACTAATGCTTCCCGCGGCTTACTCACGATTGATGCGCCACAAGGACAAGATGTTCAACAACGATTGGTAATTTACACCGCAGTAAAAGGGTGGAATTGGCTATTGGTGGGTGGCACTTGGGTTAATGAAGTCACGGAGCAGAGTCGTGACTTGCTACTGTTGATTATTGGTGTAGCGGTAACTGTTGGGATCGCAACTTACGCTGTTATGACTTGGCTAATTCAACGTTTGCTCGGTCCACTTCGTGCAGTAACCCAATATATGCATCGGTTAGAACAAGGAGAGGTCTGCCTGTCTATCCCACAAGATGCGGACGCGGGTAACAATGAAATGACCCAGCTTTTAAACAGTGTTAGCCAAATGGCAGGACGTCTTGCTGACCTGGTTGGACAAATTCGCCAATCGAGCGTCACTGTTGAAAACCAATCAACCGATGTGGCCACTGATGCCCAACGCAACTTACAGCAATCTCAAGAGCAACAACAACAGGTCGAGCATGTGGTAACGGCGATCGAAGAAATGGCGACCTCGGCTGATTCCGTAGCCCAACAGGTGGATACCATTGTAGCCAGTGTTGTGCAGGCGAACCAAGATATCGGCTCAGGCAGTCAATTGGTCGGTTCTGTTTCTATTGCTATGGAGCATTTGCATCATCAATTGGAGCAAACTCATCAGTCAATTACCGTGGTGGATAGCAACAGTGAACAAATTCAACAGGTCACCACCATGATTAACGAAATTGCTGAACAAACGAATTTATTAGCACTAAACGCCGCAATAGAGGCGGCTCGGGCGGGAGAGCAAGGCCGAGGATTTGCTGTCGTCGCCGATGAAGTTCGTACTTTGGCACACCGCACCCAAACATCAGTGAAAAGTGTTGAAGACATTATTACGACGTTGCGGCAGTCGACTCAAAAGACGGTCAAACTCACTCAGCAAAGTCAACAACAAGCGGATGATGTTTATCGTCAGTCCCAACAGGCTGGCGAAACGCTTGCAGCGATCGCCTCTCAGGTCAACACCATTACCGACCAAACTCAAGCTATTGCGACAACGGTGGAAGAGCAAGCCAATGTCTCTCAATTAGTCGCTGCTAACGCCAGTGATATTAACGATCTCAACTTAAAAAATCAGAAAACCAGTCAGCAAACGGTGCAAAGTGCTCAGTCATTACTGCAAGAAGCGCATCAATTGCAAAGTCAGGTTGCTTATTTTCGTTGAATACGATGAAGCGCGGCCAGAGTTGGCCTAGTTAAAACGCACTCTTTACAAGGACATCTAGAATGAAATTAAATCGGGTAACTTTAGGGATTGGCGCAGCTGCCATGCTCTGTTTTTCCTCTGCATTCGCAGTGCCTTTATACGATGTGGTTGTCGCAGCAGATGGTTCTGGTGATTATGCCTCAATCCAAAATGCGATTGATCATGCACCAACCGGCGATTCTCCTTATGTCATCTATATTCGCAATGGTGTGTATCAAGAAAAATTGGATATCACGCGTCCCAACGTCTATTTGATTGGCCAAGATAGAGACCACACCATTATCCAAGCGGCAACGGCCAATGGGACATTGAAACCCAATGGAAAGAAATTTGGTACTTTTGGTAGCCGTACGGTGAGCGTGGATGCGGATGGTTTCCAAGCACGGTCTTTGACCATCAAGAACAGCTTTGATTATCCTGCTAACCAAGCAAAAAAAGACTCTGATCCAAGTAAGATAAAAAGTCCTCAAGCGGTTGCTTTACTGGTTTCTAACCATGGCGATCGGGCCGAGTTTAAAGATGTTAATCTAGTGAGTTACCAAGATACCTTGTATGTGCGGGCTGGACGTAGCTTCTTTGATGAATCTCGTATTTCCGGCAATATCGACTTCATTTTTGGTTTGGGAACTGCATTAATCAAAAACAGCGATATTGTTGCTCGTAACCGTGCCGATGCCGCGCCTGGCGAGCCAATGGGCTACATTACTGCACCAGCAACTAACATCAAAAATCCATACGGTTTGGTGTTTAAAAATTGCAATTTGAAGAAAGAAAAAGGGGTTCCTGCGAACAGCTATGGATTAGGACGACCATGGCACCCAACCACCACTTTTGCCGATGGTCGTTATGCTGATCCAAATGCGATTGGCAACTCAACGTTCATCAATTGTACGATGGACGACCATATTTACGGTTGGGACAAAATGAGTGGGCATGATAAAGACAAACAAACAGTTTGGTTCTATCCGAAAGATTCACGTTTTTGGGAATTTGGTAGCCAAGGACAAGGGGCTAAAATCAGCGCTGAACGTCCGCGATTAACCCAAGAGCAGGCCGCTGGATACACCGATCAAGCGGTGCTAAGTGGTTGGAAACCGGTGATTTCGTTAGCCGCGAAGAGTGTACTGAAAGGCGAAGTGTTGCACAACACAATGGCATTTCCTGCTCAAGTCACCATTAAAGACAGCTTGGGTAAGGTGGTGCAAACAGAAACGGATAGCAATGGGTTATACCAAGCTAATATCGCGGGAATGACCGCTCCTTTATTGGTGAGTGTGGATGACCACAGTGGTCAATCTTGTCTAACGAGCTCATCTAAACGTTCTATTTGTGCGGCTGCGGTAGTGGCTGATGTGAATAACGATGGCGTTACCTTGGGGAACGTAAACCCATTTTCTGACCTTATTGTGTCGGTGTTAGCGCAGAACGAAGGCTTGCTTGGTCCACAAGAACTGACGGTGGCTAAACAGCTTCCAGCTTTATCTCATCAAGAATGGGTAACGGCAAACCAACATTTCGATCAAGCTTTTCGGAGTTTAGTGAGCCATTATGGGATTAAAGGCGATGAAACTTTAGACCCTGTGAGTTATTCCGCCCAATATCATCCAGTGATGGCTGCCTTATCTGAACAAGTTCTGCATAATCGCGGTTACGATACGAAAACAGGTCTTGCTAAAGGAACCACTCTAACTGATCTGGCATTTAAGCCACTCATTAGCTTGGATAAAAATCCTATTTACTATTTAAATCGTGATCAGTTAACCACTACCGAGCAACGTTTGGCTAATGCAAAAACACGTATTTTTATCGTTGGTGATTCAACCGCCTCATACTATGAACCCGACGTGTTCCCTCGCACTGGATGGGGACAGGCGTTTAACGCGTTACTCAACAACAACCCAAATGTGATGGTTGTGAATGCTGCTCGGTCTGGCAGAAGTTCTCGCGATTACATTAATGGCCGTTGGCTAAGCTTTTTGGAACCTAGCGTGAAACCGGGTGATTATCTGTTTATTCAGTTCAGCCATAATGATGAAAAATGCGATGGTTCAAAAGCTGGCCGAGGCCCAATCGACGTAGCAAACTTGTGTACCTATCCTAATAATGCGAAAGGAGAACCTCAATATCCAGCAGGGCACCCTGAGATGTCGTTACAAGTGAACTTGGAGAAATACCTTGCGTTTGCTAAAGAGCATCAAATGCATCCGGTATTTTTGACCTCGCTGCCTCGGGCAAATAAAAAGGGATTACCGCTGAATCCTGTTCAACACATGACCAAACAAAACTCGCGCAATGGTTTTGCTTTTGTCGGTAGTTATACCGATACGGTCAAACAAACCGCTGAGAAACATGGCGTGCCTTTGATTGATATTCAGAAACAGATGATCGATTTTGCCGATCAATCTGGCGATTGGAAGGCGCTGTGGCTTGCAATTAACCCAGATAAATACCCTTATTATGCGGGACGCTCTGGAAGTTTGACCAAACCTGACACCACGCATTTCCAACTGCGAGGCGCCAATGTGGTTGCTCATACGGTCTTACAAGATATCCAAACTCAACCACAACTCAAACCGCTGGCTAACCTTATCGGGACAGACACTACAACAACCCGGTAAGTCGCCAGAGTTACAAGGACAGGCATTGTTATTTGTAGTTTAAGTGCTTTTCTTAGAAGGACAGGCATTCTTAAGCCGCATTATGATTGGTAAAAAAGCAAAGCAGCTCGCTTCGGTGAGCTGCTTTTTATTTTGTTCAGTTATCGATATACCGCACGATATTTAAGAAATAGCCTGAAACATCACTGTAATTTATAGACGACAAGAACTTAAGCGAAAGCTTTTTCGTTTTTCTACTATGCTTTAGTCGGTAATATGCATGGGAGTAATTTAGGTATGTCTATTAATGAATCAGTATTGGTTAACAGTACTCACTCTGCGCTCTCTGATATTTATGACCCATTGACCGACTTATACAACCGACATCTGTTTGTTCAGGTATCTGATGCTTTGCTACGTATTTCGATTCGCCAAAAAATGCCAGTCTGCATTGCGATGATAAGCCTTGACCATTGTGATGAGATGGATCATGCCGAAATGGAACACCTCGTTAGAAAGAGTGCTGAGCTGCTAAAGAAAGTCACGCGTGACAGTGATGTATTATCACATTTTGATAAAGATAAATTTGCATTGCTATTGTACAATTGCTCTCAGCAATCATCGAAAATGGTCGCCGATAGAGTTCATCATCAAATCAAAGATCATATCGAATTTGGTGACCAGCCTGTTTCAATAAGTATTGGGCTTGCAGAGTTTGATATTAACCTTGCTGGAAATGGCAATAATCTATCTGATCAATTAGTAGAAGATGCATTGCATTCAATGATGCCTTATCGTTAGCTTTAAACGATAACACCTTGGATTCGCTGCTTATTTAAACTTACCTTTGCGGTATGTAAGGTACTTTGCGTGCCAATCCAGAGGCAGCCCCGTTTTTCTATCTGAGTACAGGTAGAGACAAAATGACTATCGTCGATGCCTAATCTCTCCAGAATTCTGGGGGACTCTTGTTCAGCGGATTGAAAAGCAGTCTGTTTCCCCATCCAATCAACCCATTCTAAATAGTCTTTTAAGCGAAAGGGTAAGCCTTGAACGTTTTTTTGCACACCAACAAAAGGGTAGAGAACTTCAGGTGTTGCTTGATTCTGTTTTAAAGCGTTAATACGCAGTTTTAATGATGTATGGTCTGCATCTTCTGGGGTTTCGACAATTCTTGCTCGCACGGGATTTAAATCAACGTAAGTCATTGCTGCCAATAGTGCTTTCTCATCAAGTAGTGCTTGAGATTTATATCGGCCCTCCCAAAAGTGACCCGTACATTCGTCTTCTTTATTGGCTAAAAAAGCAATACTCATATTGAGTTCTTTCATCATCCAACTAAGGGAATATAGACGCTCACGCCATTTCTCTATGAGTTTATGATACTGCTCTAAAGCAAGGTGATTCGGCTGTTGTAGGTTTTCAAATTGAGCGATAAATGGGTCGATCTTATGCTCTTGCGACCAACGTTCGATGACCTCTTTATCTGATAGCGC
This sequence comes from Vibrio tritonius, assembly GCF_001547935.1. Classification (NCBI taxonomy): domain Bacteria; kingdom Pseudomonadati; phylum Pseudomonadota; class Gammaproteobacteria; order Vibrionales; family Vibrionaceae; genus Vibrio; species Vibrio tritonius. The sequence goes on along the minus strand of NZ_AP014636.1, from coordinate 1,562,511 downwards.
GAGTGCTTTGTCTTTGTTGATATGAACAACGAGATGATAGTGATTGCTCATCACTGCGTAAGCACAAATATCGATGCAGTAGATAGTCGCGAGTTTGTGGATTCGTTTTTCAAGCCAAGTGCGGCGATGCTCATAGGAACGGCTCGTTAATGGGTCACGTCCACAGAGAAAAGAGCGGCGTACGCAGCGGGAAACACAGTGATAATAGGGCGTGATAGCAAGGTCGACTTGTTGGCGTCTAGCGATAGTCATGGTCTGCATACTCATCAATATACGTTGATTTTGAGTGTGCAAATATTAAACAGAGATGGCGAGTAGGGTGAGGCAGTGGTGCGAGACAGTTCAAGAAATTGGCGTGTCTGTCCTTACAGTAGAGTCGTATCCATTTAGGAAAACAATATGAGGTCAGTGCTACGGCCTAATCTTGGCTTGCCTGTCCTTATAATGATGTTTAGCGAAAAAACATGTATCACTTCGCCTTTGGGGTAACCAGCTTATCTCGAATAGCAATAACATCTTTGACGCATTTTTTAGTGATCACCGGATTAGAATTCTTATCCAACGACTGAAAATTGCAATCGGCTTTGACAAACGCTGCAACCAGAGGGGTCATCAGAACTCGCTGAAAGTTTGCTGTTACTTTTTCTGCTTGGGCTGCATTAGTTGACAATGACATCAGTAGCATCGATATGGCGATGGAAATGCTGACTACTTTTGATACTCTCACGGCTCATATTCTACTTTAGTGGTATATGGAAGGCATTGTATCAGACTGTAAATAATTTCTTAATTGTTTAAATTAACGTGCCTGTCCCTGTAAGTGCCACGCAAGGGAGTGTCGGCGTGCAAATTGAAGTGCCTGTCCTTGTAAGAAAGTGCTATACGGTTTGAGAATTGAAGCGTCTGTCCTTGTAAGACACAGTCCTTGTAAGACACAAAGCGTCAGCCCCTGTAAGACAGAGTCCGCAGAATGGAAGTTTATGGTGCCTGTCCTTATAAAAAAAAGCCCGTATATCGCGGATTATACGGGCTAAGAACACTCATGATGAAGTGTTTAATAAGAACAAAAGATCTTCGTTTCGACTTTCGTCAAAGTGTTCGCCCTACGCGATCACCTCGGCGACTTGTTTAACAAGAGCAGCAAGTTCGTCCCACTTCTCGTTGTCAATTAGGTCATTAGGCACCATCCAAGTACCGCCACAGGCGATAACAGCAGGTAATGCTAAATAATCTTTTACGTTGTTAGGATTTACGCCACCGGTTGGCATAAATTTTACTGGGTAAACAGCGCTCATTGCTTTTAGCATGCTTACGCCGCCAGATGGTTCTGCTGGGAAAAACTTCAACGTTTTTAGTCCCATTTCCATCGCTTGTTCCACAAGGCTTGGGCTGTTTATACCAGGGATAATAGTGATGTCGCGCTGTTGGCAATATTTCACCGTTGTTGGGTTAAAGCCTGGGCTAACGATGAAGTCAACACCAGCATCAATCGCTTGGTCGACTTGTTGTGGAGTTAGAACAGTACCCGCACCAATCAGCATGTTTGGATAAGCTTCACGTATGTGTTTGATGGCTTCAACAGCAGCATCGGTACGGAAAGTGACTTCTGCACATGGTAGACCATTTTCGCTCAGTACTTGCGCTAACTTAACGGCTTTGCTTGCGTCTTTAATCGCTATAACAGGCACAACTTTAATATTGCTTAGTTGTTCATTAAAACATTTCATAATTCAATATCCTTTAAAGATGAGGCATAGCATCGAGCGGAATGATTGCGCCCCGATGTTGTATCACGGTACCGGCAACTTTATGGCCAAGTTGAGCTGAGTCCTGTGGAGTACCGCCAGTTAAACGTTTTGCTAAATAGCCAGCACTAAATGAATCGCCAGCGGCTGTGGTGTCGACCACTTTCGCTACTTTTGTTGCTGCTACTTCTTCACGTTGGCCTGCATCGACAATAAGGGAAGGCTCTGCGCCACGTTTGACGACGATTTCTTTTATGCCGCAACGTTCAGCGCGTTCGATGGCTTGGTTAACGTGTGTGTCCCCGTAAAGCATGACTTCATCGTCGAAGGTCAAAAAGGCCATGTCGGTCAGAGACATAAATTTCAAGTAAGTGTCACGAGCGATATCGGCACTATCCCACAGTTTTGGGCGGTAGTTATTATCGAACGCAATTTTGACACCATCTTGATGGCAAAGCAGCAAGGCATCGAACAGTTTTTCACGACACTCTTCAGGCAAAATAGCTAAGCTAATGCCGCTTAGATAAATCCATTGAAATTGAGATAGCTCGTTGGCAAGTGGCAGAATTTCAATATCGTGTAGCCAGAACTTGGCAGCGGCGTCGTTACGCCAATAGTAAAAACTGCGTTCGCCATCAGCAGCGGTTTCTATGGCGTATATACCCGGCAGTTTGGTGTCTGAAATCTGAACTAAGTCGGTGTTAATGTTTTCGTCTTGCCATGCTTTAAGCATCTCACGACTGAACGGGTCTTTACCTAGGCCGGTGATGTAGGCAGTTTCTATCCCGTGCTGGGTCGTTAAACGTGATAGATACACTGCGGTATTGAGGGTATCACCACCAAAACTTTGTTTAACGGTATCGCCAGATTTCTGCAGTTCAACCATGCATTCACCAATAATGGCAACGCGATTTGCTTTCATGGCAGTTCTCCTTAATTCTCTCTAAGCGCGATTATTACGCTAATAAAAAAAATACACAATAAAAATAAAACATTGGTTCATTTATTTTGTGAGTTAGATCTTTAGATCGAAGAAAAGAGCGCTTGCGCTCGGACAGACTCTTTGGCGGTTAACGAAAATCAGAAGGGGTTTGCTTAGTGAAGCGCTTAAACTTGGTACTAAAGTAGTTACTGTCTTTGTAACCTACTTCAAAGGCGATGTCTGTGACTGACTTGTCAGAGTAGCTCAGTAAGTTCATTGCATGATTGATTCGTACACGATGTACATAATTATTGAAAGAGAGATTGGTCACTTGTTTGATATGCCTGCTCAGGGTGCGAGATGAGAGGTGAAATTGTTCAGCAATCTCGCCTACGCTCATGTCTTGCGCATAATTATTTTGAATCCAATCAATCACATTTAAGATTTTGTTGTCGGTTTCGTTATTAGAGCGAGCTGTTAGTCGGCCTCGAGCAAGTTCAACAACAAGTTGTTGAAACAACACTTCAGTCATCACTTTGGCATCGATGGTTGGTCTTCGACACTCGTTATCAAGTTGTTTGAGTAAAGGTTGTACTCGGCGCATGGTTTCGGTCGAAATATACCAGCTAGGGGAGTCGTTTGGTCCATGAGGTAGCAACTGCTTTAGTAGTGGAGAGTAACTCAGCAAGTTTTTTCGATAGAGGATATTGGTGAGATACAGATCTTCCACTTGATCGAACAGGTGACGATCTTTAGGTGAAATGTAACAAATGTAGTTTTGCGCAAGGTTTGTCACATGATCATTAAGCACATGCTGTCCCGCCCCTTTGCTGACGATGATCAGTTCATGAAAGTCATGGGAGTGCTCAGGGTAATTGGGCTGAGGACTCCTAACTTCGGTACAAACGGTGGCATCGGAACTTAAAAAAAATTCCTCACTACTCAAATGAAACATTATTTTAAACCTGTTGAATTTGTATTTTAAAATCTATTAAATTTGGGGTGTAAATATAGTGATTGCGATCGAGAATCATCATTAATTAACGAAGTCGATCCTTTCATTGTGATCTTGTTTAAGTTTATTTATTAACTACTGAGAGCAATGTGGGGAAGTGATTTATTTAGTATTGAAAATGAGAAAATTTTATGCGCTGTGGTCAAATAATTAAGGCATAAAAAAAAGGGATAAGTAAATTATCCCTTAGGGGCCAAGCTGTTTTCGAGGTTTGTAAAAAGGGCTGATATATGTAGGGTATATCAAATTGAAAACCAAAGGTTTATGTGCAATTTGATATGATCAGACCTAGTAGCCCCTCAAGTTCAAAATGGCTGTCGCTCAGTCATTAAGTTATCTTTCCTATTTCCTTACGATTACTCTACGTTTCATTAGCGACCTAAATTAAATATAGGTGCGCAAATATTCAGACAAACACAATATAGCCATGGCTTGACCATAAGGCATCGAAGTTAAAGGGATTTGACGATAATAAGTTAAGTCTTTGCCCATCGCTGTGCCAAAGGACACATTAATCAACTCTCCTGATGGATTAATAAAATCACTGATTAATGCATCAACAGCTTTATAAGCCATGGCGGCGTATTTTTCATCGATATAGCGCAACCGTACTGCCTTTAAAATACCGTAGGCAAAACCAGCAGTAGCCGAAGCTTCAACATAGGAATCTGAATCATCTAATAAAGTGCACCACAATCCGCTGTCTTGTTGGTATTCTGCTAATGCTTCCACTTGACGATTTAATATGTGCAATAAGTGGCGGCGATAGGCATCGTGTTCTGGCAAGTTAAGCAGTTCAAGAAAATCAGGAATGGCGATAGTGACCCAACTGTTACCTCGCGCCCAACGTGCATTGGCAAAATTATGGTTACCTTCGAATGTCCAACCATGAAACCACACCCCAGTTTCACGATCCATTAAGTATTCGATATGGGTTAAAAACTGATATTTGGCTTCTTCAACATATTCCGGTTTATCGAATATTTGGCCTATTTTGGTAAGCGGCAGAACGCTCATCATTAAGGTGTCATCCCAAAGCTGTTGGTGGTTTTCACTGTTATAAACAATGTGTTGAATGCCGCCACTTTGGGTTCTTGGCATTTGGTACATGACATAGTCTGCCCATGCTTCAAGATAAGGACGCAGAGTTCGATCGTTTGTGTCCTCGTAGCGATAAGCCAAGGTGAGAAATGGACAGACAGTGTTCACGTTTTTGGTGGCTTGTTCTTCAGAAAAACGGTCTTCAAACCACTCATCAATAATATTAAGAGCGCCGATATCATTGGTGAGTTGGTAATAGCGATAAATCCCATACAAACCAATGCCATGGGTCCATTCCCATCCAGCCCAGCCTTTGGTATCGATGGTTCGACCGTCATCGAGATGAAGTAGAAACTCTCCAGTTTTGTCTTGAATATTAATCAAGTTATTGATCAAGGATTCAATTTTATCCACTACCTCTTGGCGAGCATGTGTCCGCTCTACACGGCGGAGTAATGGACTCTGTTTTACAGGGAATATGGTCATAATATCCTCACAAGTAAATTACATAACACCAAGAAGTCTTGGTAAAAATAAAGTTAATTCAGGTACATAAGTAATAAATAGCAGTACGACTATAATTGATGCATAGAATGGCGCTAATGGTTTAATCAGGTTTTCTACTTTCACTTTACCCACACTTGCACCGACGTATAAGCCGCTTCCTACCGGTGGTGTGATGGTGCCAATCGCAAGGTTGTAGACCAGCAAAATACCGAAATGGACAGGGTCAACTCCCAGCTTTTCGACGATTGGGAGCAAAATAGGCGTAAAGATTAAGATGGCTGGGCCAATATCCATAAAGGCACCAACAACCAATAAAAACATGGTAATGATCAACATAATGACGGCAGGGTTGCTGGAAATCCCCAATATCATGTTACTGAGCGCCGTTGGAATCCCCGTCATTGACATCGCAAATGACATCGCGGATGAAGTGGCGAGCAAGAACATGATCACGCCGGTCATCACCACGGTTTGGATCAAAATATTGGGTACGTCTTTCCATTTTAGGGTTTTGTACAGAACCAAGGTCAGGTAAGCGGTATAGACCACCGCGACGGCAGAGGCTTCTATGGCGGTAAAAATACCCTGAACAATCCCGCCTACAATGATAATCACCAACAATAAGCTTGGAATGGCATCCCGTGTGACCTTCCAAGCCATGCCTTTTTGCACCGCAAAGAAGTGGGTGTAGTTGTTACGTTTTGCCACCACATAGGTGACCAACATGCAGCCTATCCCCCATAAGCTGCCGGCGACAAAACCACCTGCAAATAGGGCTGCAATGGATGTACCACCGCTGGCTAAGGCATACAAAATAAACGCTGTTGTCGGTGGTATTAACATACCGGTGGGGGCTGACGCGATGTTCACCGCTGAGGCGAAATTTCGGTTGTAGCCCTCTTTGGCACTCATCGGAATCATCACCCCACCAATGGAAGTGGAGGCGGCAATGGCAGAGCCAGAGACGGCGCCAAACATCATGTTACCGGCGATATTGGTGTATGAGAGCGAACCGGGAATTCGTCCGGTAAAGAGTTTGGCAAAATTGACTAACCGAGTGGCGATACCACCGTTGTTCATTATCACTCCTGAGAGAATAAAAAACGGTACGGCCAGTAAGGCGAAGCTATCTAAACTGGAGAACATCTTTTGCGCAGTGGTAAACATGGCAATATCAGGTGGTAAAACCAACATAATGGTGGCACCTGAAGAGATCACGATGCACAGCCCAATTGGTGTCCCTAACACCAGCAACACTACAAATAACCCAACCAATAGGCTGGACGCCAAAATAGGATCAATCATAACGACCTCCCGCAACATGAGGCTGATGATCTTGGGTTGCCCGCTGTTGGCGAATTTCTTTGATCATATCAACGATGTTCATGAGTGAATAAACAATAGTAATGACGCCGGACAATGGCAGAGCGTAGTAAACTTTGCCCATTGAGATTTGTAGAACTGGCGAAATTTGCATCATGGCGTTGTGCGAGACTCGCCAACCGCCAACAATCAATATGTAGCCAGCAAAAAAGATAAAGACGATTTGAATTAAAATGTTCCAGTAGGTTTTGAGCTGCTTGGGACACTTATCCAAAAATAGCGTTAAGGCGATATGTTCTTTACGTCCAGCCACATAGGCTAATCCGATAACGGAAAGCCATACCAAAGAAAAGCGAAGAAATTCTTCGGAAAACGTGCTTGGCGAATTAAACACATATCGACTAATTACTTGCCAGCAGGCCACCACCACCATAATGGTGGTGATCCCACAGCAAAAACATTCAATGGTTCTGTCTAACCATTTTCTGATGATATCCATAATCACCTCACAGACAGGAGAGTTGCCTCTCCTGTGCGCTTATTGAGTTAATTTGCTGATCTTTTTGTAGAGTTGATATACCGCCGGTTTTTTCTCTAACTGGTCATAGATTGGCTGTACGGCTTGTTTGAAAGGAGCTTGGTCGATGTTATAGAATTTCACGCCAAATTGGGTTTCAGCCAATTTGCGTGTTTTATCCATTTCTTTCTTCCACGCTTCTTTTTCTACGGTTTCTGACTCTTTTATTGAGTCCATCAAGGCTTGATATTCAGCGGGGGCCAATTTACTTTTGGTGAGGTTGCTGATTACGACAATATCGGGAATGCGGGTGTGCATGTCGTAGGAATAATATTTGGCGACTTCACCATGTCGGGCGATAGTCATAGCAAATTCATTATTTTCTGCGCCATCAATAATACCTTGTTGTAGCGAGGTATAGACCTCTGCTTGGCTCATTGCAATAGGCGATGCACCGAGCAATTTCATGGTATTAATTGAGGTTTCGCTCTGCATTACACGAATCTTTTTCCCTTTCAGATCGGCCAATGTTTTTACTGGTCCTTCAGTCATGTAAAAGTTTCGAGCGCCTGAGTCATACCAAGCTACACCAGTAAAACCTTGTGGGGCAGTAGATTGGTAAACCGTCTTCATCACATCATTATTGTCCATGACCTGATAAAAACTTTGTTCACTTGGGAAAAGATAAGGAAGGGCAAATACGCCATAAAGTGGGGAGAAACTTTCCAAAAGGCCTGAGGAGACTTTGGTAATATCGATCGCGCCTACTTGGGCCATTTCTACCAATTCACGTTCGCCACCCAGTTGGCTATCTGGGAAATACTGAATAGTGACTTCGCCATTGGTTTTTTCCGACACCGCTTTACCGATGTATTTTAAAGCCTCTTTTACTGGTTGGCTGTTTTCAGCGTAAGCGAGTTTCAACACCGTTTGTGCTTGTGCGCCTTGGCTAAGTGGTACAAGCAGGGCAGTACAAATAAGCCAAGATAAATAGGTTCGGGACATAAATCCTCCTGTAGAGTAGAGAGTAGTGTCTTGGTCATCGCGGGGCACTTGAGTGCAATTTATTAGAATCCGCTCAGTGACTTGACCTACTTATCATCTCGATTTCTGTCTCTTTCCACCTTTGCGATTTCGCCAATTCAATTTGATGAGCGTCTTGATTTTGCAAAACGAATGCTGTGCTTCACAGAAATGATATTTGCTTTAAAACGGTGAGAAAGAATAACCATGGTTCTTTCAGAAAATTTGTCGCCTATAACACTTGTTATTGGTACTACTTTGAGCGACATTAGGGCTGCGTATTTTCTGCGCGCTATCACATTTGCTACTTTCCACTATAGGTTGTTCCATGAAAAGTCAGACGACGGTCCTGTTTTGTACCAACGGTCTAACCGCCTTAGCTTTTGCGCTGATTCTGCCAGTAATGACGCTCTATTTAGTTAACGGACTGAATGTTGAGCCGGGGTTAATTGGTGTTTATACCGTGATTACTTCAGGTATGACGGTTCTGTTTAGTCAGAAAATTACCGGTTTTATTGATAAGGGCGTTTCGGCCAAATTATTGGTTGTTTTGTCTTTGTGCGGCATTGTCGCGGCGTCGGCCGGCTTTGCTTTATCACGCAATTTTTGGCACGTATTGATTGTCGGGTGTGTGATTATGCCACTGGCGTCTTCTTCAATTCCGGTTATCTTAACGATCATTCGTCGTTATGCTGATTCGACAGGGAAAAGTAGCACCAAACTCAATTCTCAAATGCGCTCCTCTGTTTCGTTACTTTGGGTTGTGGGGCCGCCGATTGCGTTTTTTTCGGTGGATCGCCTCGGCTTTCGCTCCAATTTCTATCTTTCCGCGTTTGTGGCGCTTATGGTGATTTTGTTGGTGTTATGGCAGTTAAAAGAGCCGCAAGCGCCAACACACGATAAAGATGCCGCCAATAAACCGAAAGCCCCTGCTTTACCTAAAGAAGTGTGGTTTCTCGGCGCAATTATGTTGATGGCAAACATGTCTAACAGCATCTACGTTACTTCGATGCCGCTCTTTTTGACACGCGATATGGGGTTATCAACCGCCTATCCAGGCATGCTATTGGGGATGACCGCAGCAGTGGAAATTCCAGTGATGTTGTTAGCCGCAAGTTGGTCGCAAAAGTTTGGTAAGTTACCCATGATGCGTCTTGGCTATGTGTTCGGTATGCTGTTTTACGTAGGGATGTTCTTTACCGATCATTTGGTCATTTGTATTGCATTGCAATTATTGAATGGCTTGTTCTTTGGTATTTTTGTGGGGCTTGGTGTGACGATCATGCAAGATTATGCGCCCAAAACCATTGGTAAAGCCTCGGCGTTTTATACCAACTCGATGCTTGTCGGCACCATGCTCGGAACCAGCGCAATGGGCGTCATTTCTCAGTACTTTGGTTTTAAAGCGCCGTTAGTACTGAGTTTTGTTGTGCTGTTTTTAGCGATGTTAGGGTCGTGGTGGTTTGAGCGCTATACAGAGCGTCGTCCGGCCTTTACTGAACAACACTCCTAACTATTTCTTGCTATTGATTGACTAACAGGTGTTGTCGGATCCAGCGATTGAGCCATTGTGGCCATCCTTGAACCGGCAGCCCCTGAGTTTTTCGTAAACCGAATCCATGTCCTCCTTCCTCAACAATGTGCATTTCAACCGGCACTTGCTGTGCTTTTAATGCTTGCCACATGACAATACTGTTGTTGGCACTCACGGACGGATCATCGCTCGCATGAAGTAAAAAACAGGGTGGCGTGTCAGTCGTCACCATGGTTTCGACGGAAAATTCTGGGTGTAACTCTTGGTCAGCTAAGGTGCCGAGTAATTGTTGCCGAGAACCTAAATGTGTAATGCTTGGGTTCATGCTGATCACAGGATAGAGCAGGGCGGCAAGATCGGGGCGAGCACTGAATTGGTCTATCTCATCTTGCGCTTCATAACAAACCCGGTCTGATTGAGTCGCTAACCAGCCGGCAAGGTGTCCCCCCGCAGAAAACCCCGTAACCACAATATGACGAATACCAAGATTCACCGCTTTGGCGCGAATAATGCGCATGGCTCGCTGAGCATCTGCTAAGGCGGTGAGGCTACCGAGCGGGTGATTGTCTCCGGGCATACGATAATTGAGCACAAAACTGGTATAACCGACTTTTGCCATCGCGTAGGCGGTATCCATACCTTCTTTATCCCAAGCAACGCGCGTGTAGCCGCCACCAGGAAGAATCAACAAAGCAATACCATTGGGTTGTTCTGGGGTCACTTCCGCCATTTCAGGTATCACTACTTGGGTGAGCAGTCGGTCGGGCAGCTCGATATCACCACGTTCAATCACCTGTGGCGTGAGTGCTGTGTGGCTTAAAGGGGATGTCCATAACGCGTGAATTTTAGCGGTTAAGTTCAATTGAGTTAAAGAGTGAAATGGGATACTGACTTCAGACATCCTTGTGCCTCCCTAGTTTTAGTCGTTGCTGCTGTGTCACTTTAATCTTTCCCATAAAAAAAGCCAGCCTTACGGCTGGCTGGGAAACACGAATCATCGGAGGGATCCGTATTTGATTTTAATTACAGTAGTGATTTAACGTATTCTGCGATTTCTGGAACTTGGCAGTTAGTGAAGAAGCACTCTTGGAAACGAGGGCCAGTTACCGCGGTTTTCACCAATTCTTGGTCCATTGCTTTTAGTGTGTCTAGGTAGTTTTCTTTTACTACCGCTTTTTTCACTTCGTTTAGAATACCAGCGTTACGTTTTTGAGGTTCTGCACGTTCTTTTGGATAGCCTTCACCACGTTCACCAGTGAATGCTTTTTCAAAAATGTAACGAACGTTCAGTTCTGCGCCCCAACCAAAGCCTTTTGCAAAAGCAAGAGACAGTGCATTACCGTTGTTGATTTGGTTGAATAGGAAAGCGTCTGATGGATCCAAGCAGTAACCACAAACAACCCCTGGATGGATGTTCAAAGACATCATTGCGCCTTGGCCTGTACCACAACCAGCCACAACAAAATCAACTGCTTTAGAGTTCAATAGCAAGCTTGCCATGATGCCTAGGTGGATATAAGTCAAATGGTGGTCTTGTTCATCACTCATACCTACGTTGTAAACTGCGTGACCTAGTGGTTCTGTTACTGTATTGAGTTCATTTAACACAGTTGCGTTTTTAGCCGCTTGGCTATTTTCCATCATAAGTGCAATTTTCATAACCGTTTTCTCCTGCGGAATGAGCCGCGTTTAAAAGGGATTGACGAGTTAGCGATGTCGTTTTGTAAGTGATGATTGGACTCTATATGGAGTAACCTGCATCAAAGAACATCGCTGGTCGATATCAAATACTATTGAATAAAATCTTTGCGCATTGGGGTAAAGTTATCGAGTAACACCCCTTTTTCTAAGCACACACAACCGTGCATAACGTTAGGTTGTTTGTATAAAACGTCACCGGCATGAACGACTTTTTTCTCATCGCCAATGGTGAATTCAAACGCGCCAGAAAGCACATAGGTTAGCTGCTCGTGTGGGTGATTGTGCATGGCACCAATAGCGCCTTTTTCAAAATGCACTTCTACCGACATGATGTTATCGCTATAGGCAAGAATTTTACGTGATACGCCATCACCTAAGTCGTCGAGTTTAATGTCTTTGTTAAATACAAACATGGTGTTCCTCTATTTGCTCACAATGCTTGGCTTGCCAGAGCACGCTTCTTGTCGCGAAGTATGCGACCAATCGTCAAGCAATTAACTGAAAGTAACGTGGTTTCGAGTAGAGTTCCGCCAATCGAACCCACTAAAATATTATTAATTAGCCAGCACATACCACCCAACATAAAGGCAATACGCATTGGTATACCTTGGAGGGTGAAAATGGCCAGTGTCCCGATAGTAGTGCCTACTACTGGCCATAAATCCCACCAATCATCGGCGATAGACACCCCGAAGGCGATACCGCCGATAACGAAAAGCGCAGCAACCCATTTGGAAGACGTATAAATTGCGCTCGCCGTTCTTAGCGCCGATAGTCCGATACTCAAAGCAGAAACCATCGAGCCGAGTAACAGATAGTGAACCAAATGATTGAGATTAAAAATCAACATAACAATTTTTAAACGACGATCATTTTTCTGGTAAAAGGTGGAAATTCCCAGTGCAAAGCTCACAAAACCAAGAGCTTGTGCAAATTCATATAGGGTCACTATCGGTTCCTTTACTGCCTGTTAGGCTGGTATTAACGCGCTAACCAACCACCATCAACAGCGATGGTATAGCCGTTTACGTAGTCTGAAGCAGACGATGCTAAGAACACACATGGACCCGCCAAATCAGAAGGTAGACCCCAACGGTTGGCTGGAATACGGTCTAGAATTTCTGCGCTACGTTCATTATCAGCACGTAGAGCTGCTGTGTTATTGGTCGCCATGTATCCAGGAGCAATCGCGTTCACATTGATGTTGTGGTTTGCCCATTCGTTGGCCATCAAACGAGTGATGCCCATAACGCCGCTTTTCGCTGCGGTGTAAGAAGGAACGCGGATACCACCTTGGAAAGAGAGCATTGAGGCAATGTTGATGATTTTGCCGCCAGTACCTTGAGCGATGAATTGTTTAGCTACGGCTTGAGACATAAAGAACACAGACTTAACGTTAATGTTCATAACGTCATCCCAATCTTTTTCGCTAAAATCAATAGCGTCATTACGACGAATGATGCCTGCGTTGTTGATCAGAATATCGATATGACCAAATTCAGTCACAGCGCGGTCGATGATAGAAGGTACGTCTTCTAATGAAATCAAGTTGGCGCGAATGTCGAGGAATTTACGACCTGTTGCGGCAATTTTTTCTTTTGTTTCAACTGGTTCGGCAATGTTAACGCCAACGATGTCGCAACCGGCTTGTGCTAAACCTAATGCCATACCTTGACCTAGGCCTGTATCACAGCCAGTCACAATAGCGACTTTGCCTTCAAGATTAAATGCTTCAAGAACCATAGTTTTTATCCTCAATGGTAGCTAACTGTTAAAAAGACAAACGTTGCTCTCGTCGTCTCGTTTTGTTGGACTCATCATGTGACAAAAAAAAACGCTTGGCAAATTTTTTTGAAAAGCTGTTTTATAAATCTTGATTGCGATCTGCTTTTTTTGATTTTGAGTTTGAGCGGTTTCAAAAATATGAAAAGCCTTTTTAAAATTAGTGGTACGTAAATTTTGACTGGCTATAATAGCCAGAGTTAGATAAGGGGATAGAGAATGGAAAAACAAACACAGCCGGAATCCGTATCGTCGGTATTGAAGGTATTCAGTATTTTACAGGCTTTAGGTGAACAAAAAGAGATTGGTGTATCAGAGTTGTCACAACGTTTGATGATGTCTAAAGCCACCACCTACCGCTTTTTACAAACGATGAAAACTTTAGGGTATGTCTCCCAAGAAGGGGAAGCGGATAAATATTCTCTGACCTTAAAGCTGTTTGAACTAGGCTCAAAATCTTTGGAATATGTAGATTTGGTTGGCCTTGCGAATAAAGAGATGCAGTCAATTGCGGATAAAACCAATGAAGCACTGCACTTGGGTGCTTTAGATGGTGACGGTATCATCTATATTCACAAAATAGACTCAGGTTACAACCTACGTATGTATTCACGCATTGGTCGCCGTAACCCACTCTATAGTACTGCTATTGGTAAAGTGCTTTTGGCTGAACGTGATGAAAGTTTTGTGCGCAACGTTTTAGCAGATGTTGAATTTGTTAAGCACACTGAACGCACGCACAGTAACGTAGATGAGTTACTAGAAGAATTGACATTGGTTCGTGAGCAACACTTCGCGGAAGATAATGAAGAACAAGAGCCAGGTCTTCGCTGTATCGCTGCACCTATTTACGATCGTTTCGGCCATATTATTGCCTCTATTTCCATGTCATTCCCGACTATTCGCTTTGAAGAAGCGCGTAAAGGAGAGTATGTAGCCATGTTGCATACGGCTTGTCGTAATGTTTCTGAACATTTAGGTTACACCGAGTATCCGGCGTAACAGAAATGTGAGAAAGAAAGCAGCTTGAGCGCTGCTTTTTTTTGTAATATTGTTTTTATTGAAACGATGTTTTGATTTGGAGAGTGTCTTGGGATCCTCGTTAACCCCTAATATCTATGATTTTTTAATTCGCTTGGACCCATTCGATAAGTTGCCACAAGAGATGGTACTCACGTTATCTGGGCAAGTGAAGGTTCGCTATTTGGCTAAGGGAGAGCAGATTGAATTTAGCTCGCTGTGTCATGATAAATATTTGTACATTATTCGAACTGGAGCAATTGAGCAGCGCCGTCGTGATGGGCAGCTTCGTGCTCGCTTGGGCGAGGAAGATCAGTTTGGTTTCACTTTCTTAGAGCCGCTTAAAGATTCAGAAGATGGCTACCAAGCAGAAGCCATTGAAGATGCGTTGCTGTATCTTATTCCCCATGAACAAGTATTAAACATATGCGAATGCCATCCTGAGTTTGCTGACTATTTTGCATCGCAAGCGAAACGCCGCTTAACCTCCGCGGTGGATTACGCTTGTCGTGAAGAAGAGAAGGGCCTGTTTTACCGTCGAGTTGAAGAGGTCGCCAGCGAAAATATCACCATAGTGGAGCCTGAAACCTCCATTAGAGTGGTGGCAGAACTCATGTGTGGTAATGATAAACGTAGTCATAGTTCTTGCGCTGCCGTGATGGATCAAGGGGAATTAGTTGGGATCGTCACCGATCGAGACATGACACGTTCCGTGGTTGCGAAAGGTGTGGATACCGCATCACCAATTAAGTTGGTCATGACACTCAATCCACAATTGATTCATGCCGATGATAAAGTCATTCAAGCCATTTCAGTGATGTTGCAATACAACATCCGCTGTTTACCTGTTGTCAAAGGCAAAGAGGTGGTTGGTTTACTGACCACATCGCATCTCGTGCACAACCACAAGACTCAAGCACTGTTTTTAATTGAAAAAATCAAATACGCCAGCACGGTGGAAGCGCTCGCTGCGTTAAAAGAAGAACGGCTGACTATTTTCCAATCTTTAGTGGAAAGCGGTATTAGTGCCGAAATTCAAGGCCGCGTGATGTCGATGATCATGGATGCCTTTACTCGTCGGCTATTACAAATAACTGAAGAGTTGTTGGGGCCTGCGCCTTGCGATTACGCGTGGGTGGTAGCCGGTTCACATGCGCGAAACGAAGTGCATGTGTTGTCGGACCAAGACAGTGCAATCGTGCTATCCGATGAGATGAAACCCGAATATGAACTTTACTTCCGCCATCTTGCCATGCGTGTGTGCAATGGCTTGGAAGCCTGCGGGTATCCCTTGTGTGATGGTAAATACATGGCAGCTTCTCCAAAATGGTGTCAACCGCTCAGTGTATGGAAAGAGTACTATCGTAAATGGGTATCCAGTCCTGAATACAATAAGCTTTTGAGTATCAGTGTGTTTTTGGAAACTCGTGGTATTTATGGTAACACCGAGCTGGTGGAACAATTACAGAATCATCTTCATCAATGCTTGCAAAAGAGCAATCAATTTTTACCTGCCTTGGTTAAAGATGCCATTGATACGCAGCCACCTTTAGGAATTTTCAATAATCTGGTGTTGGAAAAAGGTGGGGATAACAGCAAAACACTGAACATAAAAAAATACGCTCTTAATTTGATCATTGATTTGGCGCGCATTTTTTCTCTCTCGGCGGGCGGCTCGATGACCGGAACCGAGGAACGTTTTGAATACGCAGCGGCGCATGGTGCTATGTCGGAAGACAGCTGTCAGAACATTATTGGGTCGTACAAATTCATTACCCAAGTGCGTTTTCAGCACCAACTCCAAGCGTTAAAAGAAGGGCGCATTCCTGATAATCATATCGCCCCCGATAGTTTTAGTAGCTTTGAACGTAAGCATCTTAAAGACGCATTTAAAATCATCAGTGAATTACAAGATGTCGCCAAATTGCGCTTCTTGAAGGGGTAGCTATGTTACAAGCAATCAAACGCCATTTTAGTCCTATTCACCGAATTTACCAATACCATGAGTTGGCTGCACAAAGAGTCGATTGGCCAGATGGGCTAGCTCACTTTTTTGCTACGCCGTTACCCGATGTGAAAGAGTTTATCGGTGAATTGTCGCTGTTGGCGTTTGATTTTGAAACCTCAGGTGTGGACGCGCAACACGATCAGATTTTGAGTATCGGTTGGGTGCCTTTGGCTCAGCAAACCATTGATATTGGGGCCAGTGAAGAGCTGTTTGTGCGTCACACTGAATACGTTAATGCGCGTTCGGCTGAGATTCATCAATTGACGCCTCATGCGTTAGCCAATGGCATCGAACTTGACCAAGCGATGGATCAACTCTTTGCTCAACTCGCGGGCAAAGTGGCCTTGGTGCATGGCGCTTCCATCGAAAAAGCGTTTATTGATCACTACATGCAAACGCGTTTTGGCTTTGAGTGCCTGCCTTGCTTGTGGGTGGATACCTTAATGATTGAGAAAGAGCTCACTTTTTCTGGGAAAACTCATGCTCATGCCAGTTTTCAACTCAGTGATTTGCGGGCAGATTATCGTTTGCCAAATTATACAGCTCACTCAGCAGGCATCGACGCGCTATCCACTGCAGAGTTACTGATCGCTCAGCTTAAAACCATTTTTAAAGGCCATTCTCCGCGCTTAGAAAAATTAATTTGCCGCTAATGATCATGAATTCGTTAAGTAAACCTAGTGTTGATAAATAACACTTTGATTTTATTGTTCTAATTTAATCAATTTTTTCGATTAGTCATTTTTGTCAAAAGGATTATTGTTTTGAGTTGTGGGGAGGCTTAACTCTCGCTATAAACCGACTTTTCGTCGTTTTGGAGTGTGAAGTATGTCGTTAGATAAACTGATGACTGCTATTGCTGAACAGGGTTGGTACGTTTGGGATGATTTCCTAACGGCGCAGCAAGTTCGTGAGTTACGTGAGACTATTCCTGCCGATTGGCACAAAGCCAAAATCGGCCGTAGTGATGATGCTCATCGTGATGTCGAACGTCGTAGTGACAAAATTCAGTGGTTAAAGGCAGATATGGGATTGCCAGTGATGGACTATCTCGAACGAATGGAACAAATTCGTCTGCATGTGAACCGTGAGTTTTTCTTAGGCCTGTTTGAATATGAGGCGCATTTTGCTAAGTATGAAGCGGGAGATTTCTATGAGAAGCATTACGACTCTTTCCAAGGTAATACCAACCGTCGGCTGACAACCGTTTTCTATCTCAATGAAAACTGGACGGCAGAAAATGGCGGCGAGCTTAACCTTTATGATCATCAAGACCGATTAATCGACACTCTTGCTCCTCAAGCAGGACGATTAATCGTGTTTCTCTCTGAGGACTTTCCTCATGAAGTGTGTGTCAGTCATGCGCAGCGCTACAGTATTGCTGGTTGGTTCCGGATTAATGGTGTGACTGAAGACCGTTTAGATATCGCTCGTTAACTAACAACAAATCAGTGGTTTGCCTATGAGCGAATACTTTCTTGCTGAAACAGCATCTTGAGATTAGTTGGGTAGATAACGCGCCTTTTTGTGAAGGCGCGTTTTTTATTGTCGTTTTTAAGCGGCAAATATAAGGATGTTGGCAACGTTAGTTGGTTTTCATTCGGGCTAGGAAGTCGTTTTGTAACATGTACATACGTATCACGTCTTGGTAGCGACCATTAATGAAGAACTCCTGAACGAGGTGACCTTCTTCAATAAAGCCACATTTCTCGTAAAGGTGCACTGCCTTTTCATTTTCCACCGCCACATGCAAATAGATTTTGTGCAGGTTTAAAATGGTAAAGGAATAGTCGAGAGCTTTGTTAATCAGTGTTGTGGCGTAGCCCTTCCCTTGGTAGTCTGGTGCGATAATAATTTGGAACTCAGCACTCCGGTGAATGTAGTTAATTTCAATGAGTTCGACTAAGCCAACCAGCTCTTTGTTTCCGTTCTCTACCACAAAGCGGCGTTCTGCATTGTCATGAATGTGCTTATTATAAAGCTCTTCCAATTCATCAAATGATTCGTATGGCTCTTCAAACCAATAAGCCATAATGTTGCGGTTGTTATTTAAGTCGTGGATAAAGCGTAAGTCACCACGTTCTAAAGCACGTAAACTCAGAGTTGTACTCATAGGCAATTCTCAATTATTCCTTATCAAAACTGTCGACCACAATGGCACCCATTGAGGCAGGCATCGTAATTACGATAATACGTTTTAATGCTACGATAGGGTCGCTTAACACTGGTAACTTATCTAAAGATAGTAGCACTAGAGCAACCACTACAGCAGCGATGGTGTAGGCGATCACTACCCGAAAAAAGAACACAGGATAACGATGACGAATGTTGGATTGGAAAACGCTTTGATACGCGAATGCACTTAAAAAAAGAAATGATAGGAGCATTAGAAGCAGTAAGTTCGCTAAAGGCAAAGTGTTACCTAATTGCCACGCTTCTTGAGAAAATGACACAGGAACCGCAAGAGCAAATGCCCCAACACAGACTTGGATGGCATCTTCACTATTAAAGCTAAACCGCATCGCTTTATCCTAACCAAACAATGAATAACTGCTACTTTACCTCAAGCGACGACCGATTTACGAGAGTCGAATGTCAAAAGAGTGTGCGTAAATATTGCAGCAATACTACAGTGCTCTCTTCGTATAAGGCGACCTTACGAAAGAGATCGGCAAAGTGGGCATCGCCGCCGAAGCAAGTGCGAATGTAATGATTAATTTGTGAAGGTTCGTATCCTTCCACATAAAGTGCTCTAACCCATTGATATTCAATGGCCTTTAGATCGGCAATGCTCGATTGTGCTAGAGTAACTTTTAACGTTGTTGTCATTCTTGGTTACGGTGTCTCTATATAGGTCATTGAATTAGAGCAAAAAGTTATTAAATTTAGATGACACTTTTTTAAAGACACCGCCCCCTCTATTTCAATTTATAGACTAGCCGATTCTTGATCAAAAAAACAAAAGGCAAATCAGTCTCGCTTTTTCACGTGAGCTTCCATCTCTTCACCAATCTCTTTACGCATATTCATTAAACGAATCGCTGATTCGCGAAGGAAAATATCATTGGGAGTGACGGGGTTCCATTGGGGCACGGGTGTTGGTTTGCCGTTTTCATCGACAGCCACCATGATCACGATACAGTGGGTGGTAAGCTGTTGATTGATGTCTTTGGGATCGCTGGCCTGTACGTCGATACCTATGTGCATTGAGGTGTTGCCGGTATAAATAATTTTTGCATTCACCTCCACGAGACTACCTACTAAAATAGGGGCCACAAAGCGAATGCCGCCGGCATAGGCGGTAATACAGTATTTTTTACTCCAGCCAGCGGCACAGGCGTAGGCTGCGAGGTCAATCCATTTCATGACGGCACCGCCATGAACTTTCCCACCAAAATTAACATCACTGGGCTCGGCCAAAAAACGCAGTGTCATTTCTCGACTTCCATGTTGCATCGCTATTCCCCTGAACTAACACGTTATTTTCAGTATATATGCAAATAAGACATAAGGTGTAGATTAGGGAGTTACACCACCAACAAATTCACTTCATGTTCGCGGGCAAACAACTCGATCTCTTTGGGTGGTTGTTTGTCGGTAATAATCAGGTCAATGTCGGCGAGTGTGCCCAGCTTTACCATGGCGTTGCGACCAAATTTACTGTGGTCGACGCCAAGGAAAACACTGCGGCTGTTTTCGATGATGGCACGCTTAACGCGCACCTCGTGGTAGTCAAAATCGAGCAGTGAGCCATCGAAATCAATACCACTTATCCCTAAGATGCCAAAGTCGAGGCGAAATTGAGAGATAAAATCGAGCGTGGCTTCACCAGTGACTCCGCCATCTTTATTACGCACTTCACCGCCAGCCAAAATGATACTGAAATCTGGCTTACTCATCAGCAGAGTTGCCACGTTTAAGTTGTTGGTGACAATACGTAAATTGTGGTGACGAGCCATTAAGGCGCGCGCAATTGCTTCTGGCGTGGTACCGATATCGATAAACAAAGTCGCCCCGTCGGGGATATGTTCCACTAGGGCATTTGCGATTTTGTGTTTTTCTTCTGGTAGCAGAACCTGACGGGTGTGATATGACGAGTTTTCAGAACTGGTCGCAATGGTGGCGCCGCCGTGATTTCGGCGAATTTTATTCGCGTCAGCCAGTTCATTGAGATCACGGCGGATAGTTTGTGGACTTACCTGAAATTTCTCGACTAGCTCTTCTGTACTGACAAAACCTTGAGCTTGAACGAGTTCAATGATCTCTTGGTGACGTTTAATTGCTTTCACGGCGCTTTCCTTAACTTGAAACCGATACAAGTGTACGGCTTAGCGCTTGAAATTCAAACTGTTCTTGCTGAATTCGCGAGTCGGGTGTGTGTTATAGTGTATGGAACAGCTTGTCATATTCCCTTACTCATCGCCGTTTAGGCGTGGGAGATAGGTTGTACAGCGATAGCGCCACGGCGTTTTACTTTTATTTGTGATAAAGCAACACCAGTTATTACCATAAATCCACCAATAGCGTGAAATAGGTGAACAGTTTCACCAAGCATAATTGCAGCGAGCGCCACCGCAACCACTGGCAGTAAGTTCATAAACATAGCCGTAGAATCTGCGCCCAACACATCAATCGCCTTGACCCACATCCAAGGGGCGATGACCGAGGCCGCGATGCCTGCGTAAGCAATTAATGGTATCGCTTGTGCAGAAGGAAGTAGATCGTGGCTGCATAGCCACAATGGTGCCAGCATGACCAACGCACAAAGTCCTTGAAGATAGATAAGTGTCCAATTACCAAATGGCATTTTCCATTTTTTCAGTAGCACACAGTAAAATGCATAAACTAAGGAGGCTATGAGCATCATGGCATCACCTTGTGCTAATTTTTGACGTAGAAAGAACAGCATATCTCCTTTCCCCAGCATGTAAGCTAAGCCAACCAGAGATATACTCGCACCTACAATGCTCAATGCCGAGATCCGCTTTTTAAGTAAAGGGACACTGGCGAATACGCTAAAAAGCGGAACCAAGGAAGAAATGAGAGCCATATTTGATACGCTGGTGGTTAAACCTGCGTAATACCCGAGTGATTGGTTTAGCGCCATACCAAGTAAAGCCAATAGAGCTAAGTGTGGTAAGTGTTTCTTGACCTCCTGCCACTGACGAATGACATGAGGTAAACAGCACGGTGTGAGAATGACAACGGCTAATGCCCAGCGATAAAAACTCATGGCTCCAGGCTCGATAGTCGTCGAGGCCATTTTGTTAACGATAGCGTTACCGCTCCAAATAAGGACGGTGAATAATGGGAGCAGATAAATCATGAGTCAGCCAAAAAGGGAAGATGAGATAGCGCAAAGTTTGACAGGTCTTTATAATACTATGTATCTCTAAAAAGACATTGCGAGCGATAGGAAGACAAAAGGTGAAAAAAAATTTACGTCATGTACATCCGTCTTTATCAATTGAGCAGCCACCATCAGATGTATTTATGAATTTCGAAGCCTTCTTGTCTAATACCGAGACTCGAGTTCATAGTCATCCTTGGGGACAGGTGCAATTGATTTCTGGCGGTATATTAGAGATGGAAGCAGAAGAGACACGCTTTCTCGCGCCTCCGCATTTGGCTATTTGGGTTCCTGCCGGTGTACGACATAAAAGCTACAACCGTAAGCCTCTGGCTTATTGCTCCATTAACATTGCCACAGAGATGACCAAGGCATTTCCTAGTACCACGAGTCTTATCAAAGTGACCGCGATTGCTTCTGCCATTGTGGATGACTTTCGTCAGCGCCAAATCTCTATCGCAAAAGAGCGCCCAGATGTTCGGTTAGTGCAGGTGCTGCTGGATCAATTAGCCACTCAGGAAACGGAGCACCATTTTTTACCTTCCAGTCATCATAAATATCTCGCCCCTATTTTGGCAGAAGTGGAAGAAAACCCTACCGACAGTACGTCACTGGCACAATGGGCCGAGCAGGTGCATACCACAGAGCGAACGTTGGCACGCTGTTGTCAGACAGAGTTGGGAATGAGCTTCACCGAATGGCGCTTGCGGGTGCGTTATCTTTATTCGATGGATTTATTGCGCAGCGGTCATTCGGTAAAAGAGGTGGCACTAACGTTGGGGTACAACCAAGCCAGCCCCTTTATTGCCATGTTCAAAAAATACTCCGGCCAAACGCCGGAGCAATATAAGAACCGCTTGTTATAACTGAGTCAGTACGTAGTCAAGAGCGCCTTTTACTGCTGCCACTTGCGCGTCGTTACACTCTTGGTCGGTTACTTTGTCACTGTCGGGGTAGACCTCTGTCGTTGAGCCATATTGGCAAGAGGTGATACCGCCGCAAAGACCAAGTTTTTTCATGTCGTACAAGATAACGCCATCAGCGACCACTGGCGAACCGATGATTTGGTTGTTTTCATCAGCGGGAGCGATATGAGTCACCTTACGCACCGATTCAATAATCGCCTTTTGAAACTCGATCTGCGGGTTTTGTTCATCACCAACTGTGTAAAAACCATCAGGGATGGTGCCCGGAGCATAATCAATGCCATCACGAGCTGCCAATGCTGGGCGAAACTCAGTCTCGTCGGTATCGGTCGTTTCATGTAAGTCGATATGCACCAGAGCGGGTTGAGGCAGTTGGGCGACCAAATTCATCAATGCTGCCGATTCTTCTGCTTTGCTGTTTGCAACGAAGTTACGGTTTGGATCGAGCGCATTTGGATTCCAACGATTGATGGTTTCGTACCCCCAAGGGCTCACGCAAGGTGCTGCGACAATGTTGAAGTTCGCTTCATAGTGTTTGGCTTCAGTTGCTAGAAATTGCAGCGCACCGTGCACACCACTGGTTTCGTAACCATGTACGCCACCGGTGATTAATACAGTGGGTTTGCTTGCATCCCAAAGACGTGTTTTTAAACAAAACAGAGGGTAACGATTGGCATCATAAGAGAGCGCACCATATTGAGATAATTCGAAATGCTCAGCTAGCGCTTGAATTTTAGGGACAACTTCCACTTGATATTCGCGTTGGATGCGAGTTTGTGCGCGCCATTGCTGACGCTCATTATCACCCCAAGGAACCCCAGGCTGACCGATAGAACAGTGTGATTGAGTAGGCATATTTGTTCCAATGTAAGAAACGATCTTCCAAGAGTAATGAGAGCCGGCTTCAAGTGCAATCATCGTTTAGGTGAGAATGCGGTGAAATTTTTACGCAGTAACTGACTTCACTTGTGAGTTAATGATAAATTAAGCCAACTTGAAGGGAGGCAGGCTTTAGGCGCTTGCCTTTTTTTAAGAACACAATCCAATATAAACAACGATAATGAGATTTCAGTATGGCAGGTGCGAGTTTACTCACCCTATTAGATGATATTGCAACCGTGCTCGACGATGTTGCAGTGATGTCCAAAGTGGCAGCAAAGAAAACGGCAGGAGTATTAGGAGATGACTTAGCGCTCAACGCACAGCAAGTCTCCGGTGTTTCTGCAGAGCGTGAAATTCCTGTGGTGCTGGCAGTGGCTAAAGGGTCATTGCGTAATAAATGCATCTTGGTACCGGCAGCGTTAATTATAAGCTCGTTTGCACCTTGGCTTATTATGCCAATGTTGATGATAGGCGGTTTGTATCTCTGTTTTGAAGGTGCAGAAAAGGTGATAGAAAAGCTATTTCATAGCCATGAATCTAAGCCTTCTCTCGAAGAGAAAGTTGCAGAACTTGAAAATGTCGATATACAAGAGTTTGAAAAACGTAAAATAAAAGGTGCGATTCGTACCGATTTTATTCTATCAGCAGAGATCATTGTCATTGCTTTAGGCACAGTTCAAGGAGATGCTAACATTCTTGACCAGCTACTTGTGGTGAGCTTTATCGCCTTCATCATGACGGTTGGTGTTTATGGCATCGTGGCGGGCATAGTCAAACTAGACGACTTAGGTTTTTATCTTAACCGTCGCTCACAGGGTAAAGGTCTACTCTCTTTTATGGGAGAAGGGCTTATTAATTTCGCTCCTAAGTTAATGAAATTTTTGACCATTATTGGCACTGTGGCGATGTTTTTAGTTGGTGGCGGGATTGTCGTTCATAATGTCCCGATGCTACACCACGGTGTAGAGTCTTTTCTGAGTCATTTTGAGACGCTTCCAGGTGCTCATGCTATTGGTGATCCACTATTAAATGGTGTCATTGGTCTGATAGCGGGATCTATTTTGGTCGGTGTAATGAACTTGTATCATCTTGTTCGCCATGGGCGAAGTGAATAGTCTTATTATCCCCGCAATGATAAGGAGAGCCATATATATGGCTCTCCTTTTTGTTGTTTGCTTTGTAAATCTGTCCATATTTATACCCAAATGACCTCAAGATGCGAAATTCAGAGCCTTATTCGCAAGCTCGGGTTAGCTCAGTTAAGCAAGGAATGGTCATTTCCTTTCAACGTTATGGGGCGTAAATAGTATTTTCACAAATTTGAATAAAATTCACATTTTTAGATCTTTCGCCTATATAAGACAGTTACCACTTAATTGCAGTGCTGTTTTTCAGTGTTATCACTGATATATTTCGCCGGTTATTTTCACCATCACGGTGTAAATTAATTTTAATAAAAAATAATAAACTAAGTTGGATAGGCTATGACTACAGAAAATAATCTATTAAAACAAAAGCTAATGAAAAATGGCTGGAAGATTGCTTTGTTCGGTGTTCCGTTGTTAGCCATTGCGCTTACCATTAACAGCGCAATATTAATGACAGATGCGGGATACACATACGTACACCAGAACAATATAACCGGTAAGTTAGATGTATTTACCGAGCCTGGTATTCATTTCCGAATGCCTTTTTTGTCGAAAATTACTCGTTACAATCAAGTTATTACCGTTTCTTTTGGTAACAATAAAGGCGAGAACTTTTATCAGCGGTTAGATTCTGTTCAGGTTCGTTTTGCCGATACGTATATTGGGAAAATCCCTGTTACGTTCCGTTTTAAGTTGAGTAATGATCCTGATTCTATCAAGAAGATGCACCGTGAGTTTCGTAATAACGATAATCTCATTGATACTCTTATGGTAAAAAATGCGCGCAATGTTACCGTGATAACTGCAACCCAATATACGGGTGAAGAGTTCTTTCAGGGAGGTTTGAACCAATTTAAATCGAAATTGGAAGATCAGCTTCGTGAGGGGATTTACCTTACTGAACGTAAGAAAGTTGAAGTCGAAGGGATGGATTTAGCGCCAGTTGGTCTGAATCAAGCTAATTCACATAAATTGCAAAAAACAAAACAACTTGTTTGGAAAACGGTGCCTGTTGTTGATAAAGCAGGCCTAATGATTCGTCAGAATAATCCGTTACAACAATATGGCATTCACGTTACTCAGGTGACTATCGGGGATCCTCAGCCAGAGCAGCAACTCGATCAGCTACTGTCTGACAAAAAGCGCTTGGTTGCCGACCGAATTAGGGCGATTCAGGAGCAAGAAACTTCGAAAGCGCAAGCTGAAACAGAACAATTGAAGAAAGAAATTCAAAGAACACGTGAAGTTCAAGATGCGCAGCGTCAAAAAGAACTGGCTATTATTTCTCAGCAAA
This sequence comes from Vibrio tritonius, assembly GCF_001547935.1. Classification (NCBI taxonomy): domain Bacteria; kingdom Pseudomonadati; phylum Pseudomonadota; class Gammaproteobacteria; order Vibrionales; family Vibrionaceae; genus Vibrio; species Vibrio tritonius. Next base: position 1,536,773 of record NZ_AP014636.1, on the reverse strand, counting down.
AAGAAGTAGAAATTGCGCGTCAAATCGCGGAGCGTGAAATTGTTGAAGTCGAGAAGAAAAAGCGCCTAGCTGAAGTAGATAAAGAAAAAGAACTGGCAATTGCTGAAGCAAATTTATCAATTCAAAAAGCGAACGCATTATCTGCACAATATGAAGCAAAAGCCATCACTGAAAAAGGTAATGCTGAAGCTTCTGTGTTAAAAGCAAAATACAGTGCGCTTGGGGCAAATAAAGACGTGTACTTAGCTGAGCTTCATCGTGATGTATCGACGGTTCTTTATCAAAACCTAAAGAACTTCAAAGTTGAAATGCCAAAAAACTACATTGGTGGAGGCGAGGGCGGTTTAACGTCTAATTTGGATGTGATTACGGCTTTTGGCGCGTTGGGACTGATGGATAAAAGCGAAGCGTTAACCAACAAGAAAAAATAGCTAAGCTTGTAAAGCCCTGTTTTATCACAAAGCCAGTTACCATAGAGTGTGCTGGCTTTTTGTTTTTACCGACAAAATCGACAAAGCCGCTCAGTGTTAGGTACTGAGCGGCTTTTATTCATTCTGGGTAAACCCAACTATTTTTGCATTTTGGCTTGAGCTTCAACCACTTTAGAGAAATCAAGACCTAGCTCAGTCACCGCTTCTTTAATTAAGGTTGGGTTTTGCATAACTTGTCCCATCAATTGCTGTAGCTGTTCTTGTGGCAAACCAAGCTGGCTGATGGTGGCCATTGCGGCAAGAGGGTTTGATGTTAATGCCACAAATAGTTCGTTGATCTGTGCGTCGCTAATATTGTTTTCTTTTAACATCGCAATAATAGGGTTCATAACTCTACCTTTCCACTACTGAGTAAACAAAGCCACAGTCTAGCACTAGATGTCATACAGTGGTACTAAGGGCTCCACTATTCTTCATCTGTTACTGAGGATTCGCTGCTTTTCTCTTCACCCAAAATCTGATGCAAACAAGCCGTCAAGATTTCATCAGCGAGAGGCGAGTTCTCAGGACAAGATCTCGCTAACGTAATAGCGCCCACCATTTGGGAAAAAAGAGCAATGTTTTGTTCTCGCTCAGCAGCGTTATTAGCACCTAACGATTGGATAAATGTTTCTAATCCATTTTCAAACAGGGTTTTGACCGAGTCTTCTTGGCGCGCCGCATCATGACTAAGTGCGGCAAATACACACCCGGTTCCGGTGTTATCTCGATGTTTAGGTGACAGATACTGAGTTATAAACGCTTCTTTATCTAAGGTGGTATTGTTTTGTTTTGATTGCTCAAAACAGAGTGCGGTAGCTTCGACCATCAAATCGGTTTTTGAAGCAAAGTTTTTGTAGAAGCCGCCAGCAGTAAACCCAGCCTGCGCCATTAAATCGGCGACGCCAATACCGTTATAGCCTTTCTCACGAAAGAGTTTGGCTGATGTTTCAACGATATGGGCGCGGTTTGCTTCAGCTTGCTGCTTGGATACTCTCATCAGGTGACCTCACTAAAAAATCTGCTTACAGTATATATAGATTATCATCATAATCAAAAGTTGATTATTTTAGATTTCGATCGTAATCTAAATGAAATCTAAAAGAGGAAGTCAACATGTCAACCGCAACACAATCTACAACCGATAAATCGGCTCAAAAAGTGCTTATTACTGGTGCATCAAGAGGTATTGGTGCCACTTACGCTAAACGTTTCGCTAAGCGCGGCTATCAACTAGTGCTTGTCGCTCGTTCAGAAGAAAAATTGACGCAAGTCGCGGCGGATATTCGTGAAGAGACCGGTGTTAACGTCGAAATTATGCCAGCGGACCTTACCCTCGCAGCTGATATTGCGCGTGTGGCTGAAAAGCTTAACAAGGACACACAAATCGAGATTCTGGTGAACAATGCGGGCATTGCCCAACGTGGCAATTTTACGCAGCAAACACCGGAATTGATTAGTGAACTGATTCAATTAAACGTTAATGCTCTAACTCAATTGGCAGCTGCCGTGGCGCCCCGCTTTGTTGAGCAAGGCAACGGTTCAATCATCAATATTGGCTCGGTAGTAGGGTTGGCGCCAGAGTTTGGCGCAACGCTTTACGGCGCATCCAAAGCGTATGTGCAGTTTTTGTCGCAAAGCCTGCATCAAGAGTTGTCGCCAAGTGGCGTCTACGTTCAAGCGGTTTTGCCTGCGACAACACGCACCGATATTTGGGCTTACTCGGGTATTGATGTGAATACGTTGCCAGAAGTGATGGAAGTTGCAGATTTGGTCGATGCTGCCTTAGTTGGTTTTGATCGTAAAGAGACCGTAACGATTCCACCATTACATGCACCAGAGTGTTGGGATGAACTGCAGGCCGTGCGTATGGCGCTGCTCGGTGGTTTAAAACAACAAGAGCCAGCTGAGCGATATACAACTGGTCGATAAAATAAAAAGGAGAACCGTTGGTTCTCCTTTTTGCGCTATCAATGAGCTTTGTTGCTCACCAGTCATTTGTACTGAGATTATTCAGTTACTGTCCACTCAATTTTCTCGCCGCCACGAATTGGCACAACGATGTCTGAGCCAAATGGCATGGTGGCTGGCACATCCCATGCTGCTTTGGTGAGTGTTACCGTGTCTTGGTTACGTGGTTGACCGTAGAAGTCTGGGCCATTGTGGCTCATAAACGCTTCTAATTTGTCCAGCTTACCTTCTTTATCAAACACTTCTGCGTATAGTTCTAGTGCTGCGTGAGCGGTGTAAGAACCAGCACAGCCACAAGCGGACTCTTTACGACCTTTAGCATGTGGCGCTGAGTCTGTGCCCGCAAAGAATTTCTTATTACCTGACGTTGCCGCCGCCACAAGCGCGTGCTGGTGAGTAGCACGTTTCAAAATTGGCAAGCAGTAGAAGTGTGGGCGAATTCCGCCAACCAACATGTGGTTACGGTTGTACAGCAGGTGGTGCGCGGTAATGGTCGCAGCAACATTGTCGTTGGCTTGTTTAACGAAGTTCACTGCTTCTGCGGTGGTAATGTGTTCGAGTACCACTTTAAGATTTGGAAAATCACGCACGATAGGTGCCAGTACCGTCTCTAAGAAAATCTTTTCGCGGTCGAAAATGTCGATTTCGTTAGTGGTTACTTCGCCGTGAACCAGAAGCAAAATGCCTTCTTCTTGCATTGCTTGCAGAACTGGGTAGATTTTTTCGGCAGAAGTTACGCCAGAATCTGAGTTGGTTGTGGCACCAGCAGGGTAGAGTTTACAAGCGACAATAATGCCAGAAGCTTTGGCTTTACGGATTTCATCAGGGCTTGTGTTATCAGTGAGATACAGCGTCATCAGAGGCTGAAAATGCGCCGCTGGTTTATGCGCCATAATACGATCACGGTATTGCTGCGCCAGCTCCGTAGTGGTGACGGGTGGAACAGTATTTGGCATGATTAACGCGCGTCCGTTGTAACGACTAATATCGCGAACGGTATCACCAAGCACCTCGCCATCACGAAGGTGAACGTGCCAGTCATCTGGACGAGTGATCGTTAGAGTTGTCATAGTTTGCTCCCACCGACAAAAGTTTAAAATTGAGGAGCCTGCACCTAAGCTTTGCCTTGTTACGCAAACGCTTACGTTTAGGCGACAGGATGATAGAGGAAATGGTAACCGATTGCATCCTTTAATTGTTATTGTGTATCAAATCCTAATGAAAATGCGCGATGCAAGCCTGCTTATGGGTTGTTTTCTCTTAAATTCGTGGTACTTTGCCAAAGCTCAAAAGTGAGGAATAGGACTCCCTTACGTTCTCTCTATTTTAATAAAATCAGTCAGTCATCTTTTATTACAGGTAGGTTGTTCATGTCGTTAGCCACGTTATCCGATATCCATGTTTATCCCGTGAAATCCGTTGGGGGCATATCCCTTTCTAATGCTTGGGTAGAGCGCCAAGGTTTGACGTTTGACCGACGATTCATGCTGGCACTCAGTGATGGTTCGATGGTAACGGCGCGCAAATACCCGCAAATGGTAACGATTCGCTCAATGTTAATGCCTGATGGTTTGATGTTTACCGCGCCCGGTAAAGCTGAGCTGTCACTGCGTTATGCCGATTTCAAACGCCAAGAGGCAAACACCACGGTTTGGAAAGACACCTTTACTGCCTATACCACCACCGATGATGCCAATGATTGGTTTAGCGATTTTCTAGGTGTGACCGTCGAGCTGCTGTTTTGCGGTGAACAGTCCAATCGCTACCGCGAAAAGGTCGGCAATAACGTCAGTTTCGCCGATGGTTATCCGCTGCTGATTATTAGTCAAGCCTCCTTAGATGAGCTAAACCGTCGCAGCAGTGAAGTTCACAGTATGGATCAATTTCGCACTAACCTTGTGGTAAGCGGCACCGAACCGTTTGCTGAAGACAGCTGGAAACGCATTCGTATTGGTGAAGTGGAGTTTGAAGCCGTTAAGCCTTGTGAACGTTGCATTCTTACCACTGTGGATGTGGTGAAAGGTGACTTTCGTGCCAACAAAGAACCGCTTCGATCCTTGTCGCAGTTTCGTGCCAATGAGCAGGGCGGTGTGTTCTTTGGCCAAAATTTGGTGGCAAAAAACGAAGGCCGCATCAGTGCGGGCGATGTAATTGAAGTGCTCGAATACAAAGACAAAGAGGTTTATGAAGACCACGGTCGATCTGGAATATCACTGCGCTGCGTAGAACGTGAAGAGATGGCGCGCGATTTTATTACCTTCTGGTTTGAGCCTTGCTGTGGTTTAGTGCCAAGTTATCTTCCGGGGCAATATTTGCCAATTGAATTGGAGCTTAATGGTCAATCGATTGTGCGTTACTACACCTTGTCTTCTTCGCCATCTCGCCCTGATCGTTTAGCGATTTCCGTTAAGCGCATTGATGGTGGCATGGTATCGAACTGGTTGGTGGAGCATCTGCACGAAGGCGATAAGCTCAGCGCGCAAATGCCAACGGGCGCATTTCATCTTGAAGAACAAAATGAGCAACCTCTATTACTGCTTTCTGCAGGTAGTGGCGTAACGCCTATGCTCTCAATGCTGCGCTACTTGGTCGATTCTGGTAATCAAACCGATGTGGTGTTCTACCATCAATGTCGCTCGATTGAAGATATTCCATGCCGCGCAGAGCTTGAGCAGCTTAACCATGATCATGATTGGCTCTCAGTTCGTTTGTGTTTAACCCAAGCGCCGATGGATTGGTTTGGCCTAAAAGGGCGTTTGTCGCTTTCTCATCTCAAACAAATTCGCGATGTAGACCAACGTAAAGTGTACATGTGTGGCCCTGATGGGTTTATGCAAAAAGCGCGTAACCTACTGCAAAAACAAGGTGTTGCGGAAGCGGACATTTATCAAGAAGCATTTGGGGTTACTACCTCAAGTAGCGAATCTTTTGCCACTGTTGAGCTTGAGATCGACGGCGTGGCGTTTAAAGGCGATAACCAACACACGCTTTTAGAGCAAGCAGAAAATGCCGGTGTTCCTGTCGCAAATAGTTGCCGCGCAGGATTCTGCGGCGCATGCAAAGTAAAACTATTGGAAGGGGAAGTTACTCAATCTGATAGCGCCGCCCTGTTTGATGATGAGCGCGAACAAGGTATGGTGCTCGCCTGCTGCTGCGTGCCGAAAACCGACGTGAAAGTCATTAGTTAATTACCCATCTCAACACAGCGGTCAATATGATTGGCCGCTGTGGTTACTGCTACGGCAATGTAAACTTGTTTCTTTATGGCGAATTTTCATAAACGTTCCGCCGCTGCAGTTCGTAGCGAATGCACTATTACTTCGTATTTAAATAGAGCAATTCGAGCTTATCTAAGAAAGTAAAAAGTACTTGATTCATTTCTTCATAATCATGGTTTAACAATGTTTCTGGTGATTCGACAAAACGATGTTGCTCTGTATCACTAAAGTCATCATTCTCAATCAGTAGTTTGACCACTTCTTTAGTCAGTTCCATGTGGCATTGCAATCCAAATACACAATCACGATAGGCGACGATTTGTCTTGGACAACCTTCACTGAAAGCTATGACCTCAGCATATGGTGTAAGTCCTGGCATGTCATTATGCCAATGACCTACTGCCAAGGTTGGGCCAAAATGGCTAAATAGCGAATGAGATAACCCCGCCTCTGTCAGAGTAATAGGAAATTTCCCTATTTCCTTCTCTGGACTGTGATCATATTGAGCGCCAAGCGCTTCACCGATGAGTTGGGAACCTAAACAGATACCAAGAACCACTTTTTGAGCATTGATGACTTTTAATATCAATTCTTGTTCGGCATGAGCATCGAAGTGAGGACACTCATCTAACGTTGTTGATGGTGACTGAGGGCCTCCCATTACGATGAGAAAATCGATGTTTTGGACGTCTTGTGGGAGAGTCTCTCTAGAATAAACACGAGTAAAACTTATCGAATGCCCCCGTTGTTTAGCCCAAGTCTCGTATGCTCCTGGAGCTTCAAATGCCTCATGGATAATAAAGTGAATGTGCATGCTGCAATCTCTAATGCTGAAATGAACAACAATCCTATACTAATTTGCTTTGGCCTTATTTATACTATGAGACATAAAACATCGATAAGTCGCCAACTATGTTAGCTAATGAACTGATCAAAACATTACCAGAGCGTCAATTTTTGACGAAGGACATGCTTATGACCGCGGGTTACTTAGATGATTGGCATGAACATTCTTGGCATCAAATAGTGTTTCCTGTAAAGGGATTACTACAATCGAATATTGATGATATTTGTACTGTAGTTCCTCATAACGCCATGCTATTTATCCCATCAGATCGAATTCATAAGTCTGTAGCGATAACCGATACTGAGTTTCTAGCCATCTACCTAAATCCGAATCAATCTGTTGATTATCCTGCGCAGCCAAAATCATGTCTGGTAAGCCCCTTTATCAAAGAATTGATATTGCTACTTTTTCAACAAAGTAGCACTTCATCTTCTGATTCAAGTATCACTAATTTACTGACGGTGCTCAGAGATCAAATCGTGATAGCTCCCAATTATGAGATTCCGTTATTAATTCCTAGGGATAAGCGTCTTTTAGCTATTTTTAGTCAATTAAAAGAACAGCCAGATACGCCGTTTACGTTGAAGGAGTGGGCTAAGCAGGTAGGTGCATCAGAACGAACTTTATCGAGGTTGTGTGCGAATGAATTTGGACAGTCATTTTCATTGTGGAGACAGCATGTGCGTTTGGTTTTATCGTTACAATTGCTTGATTCAAACTTAACTGTTCAAGATATTGCACTTGAGTTGGGATACGGTTCTGACTCCGCTTATATTTACGCATTTAAAAAGATGTTTAATCAGACGCCGAGTAAATACAGAAATGACAGTTTTGGACACAGAGTGATGTTTAATAGTCTGTGCCCTAAGAACTAAGTGACCCAAGAGGTTGGGACACTTATTGCTACCGATAATAGTCAACTAAACAATCGACTTCTTAATAGCCAGCGCTAAGCCTTCTGGATTTTCCCAAGCCATTGAATGTCCTGCATCTGGGACGATTTCAATCTGGACTTTATGGTTTGCCAATATCTCAGCATCAGGATCTGGCAAACTATTGCTACCAAAAATATAGGTTTTAGAGACGGGTAAAGCATAGAAAGTCTCACGCCAGCTCGGTTGTTCCCCGGCAATGAGCGAGAGTGCATTTTTATAAATGGCTATGGGAAGGCTATTGGAAAGACCAGCTGCCCATTCTGTATTGCCGCTTTCAATACTTTTTTGAATGATCTTTGTGTAGGCTGAATGGAGAAAATCGCTTTCGCTAAAACTCGCAATTCGTTGACTAAAAAATCCACCGCCAGAATCGAGATTGGCTTCACTGAGAATTAGAGTTTGCACCCGATCTGAGATTTGCTTGGCTAATGAAATCGACACAGCGCCCCCCATGCTATGCCCGTATATGATCACTTTTGATAAACCTAAATGGTTGATCAGTTGTGCCAAACAATTGGCGTGATTAGCAATGGAATAATCAAAATCCTCGGGCTTATCACTAAAGCCAGATCCAACCATATCGACCAGTATCCGTCGATGAGACTCTAAGCCACCAGTTGATACGACTTGTGGATAATCAAACGAAGATGCGCATCCAAGTCCGTGAATAAAAAGGATAGGTGTATCGTTACCTGGCAGATCGTGGTAGCGCAAACGTGTACTGCATCCGTTCAATTTGAACTCTTTCATGGAATAACTAATCCTTTTTCTCCGGTAGATTTCGGTAGTAATGGTAATCTAATACTGATTATTAATACAGTGTTTTAATCGCTGATTTAAACGGTGTATAAAACTTCTCAAGGCTTAGTGGACTATAGTAATCACCTGTAACTCTTTATTCCGCTTCACTTTATTTTTCATCTCGGTATTATCTAAACTACTACTGTGGCACACCAAGTTCCCATTTCAATCAGCATTTTTATAAGGACAGGCAACATATGGATAAAGTAGTTTTAAGTGGGTACATCATAGTGCCTGCAGATGATTTGGCAGTAGTTCAACAAGAGTTACTGGTTCATAAAGCGCTAACCCGCGCAGAGGCAGGTTGTCTGGTGTTTGAAGTGACACAAAATGCTGATAACCCACTGCGTTTTGATGTGTATGAAGAGTTTATTGATGCAGCTGCATTCAATTCCCATCAGCAACGCGTGAAAGCGTCGCAATGGGGAGCTGTGACTCAGGCTGTCGAGCGTCACTATCAAGTAATGGGCTTGGAGAAAACGGGGTGATAGTTAGTGTTAACTCATCAGTTTGGCTGAGGGATGATAACTGATGAGCGCAAACACGTTTCTGCTCCAAAGAGTGTGATACCTTGAAATACGAATTCAGACAATCAGCAATTTTAGATATACAAAAAGCAATGAGCGGCAAAAGGTAAGAGCTGACCCCATTATTTTTTCGATGGTGCGTCTTTATGTCGATTAGAGGCGAGAATCGTCGAGGTCGACAAAATTCTCAGCAGGCTGCGCTTGGCACCAGTCCCAAGCCTTTTTAGAAATGTCGTACATGCCTTTCTCGGTATGGGCAAATTCCCAATCCTTTAAGCTGATTTCAACAATCTTCTCGTCGATCTTATCGAGGAAAGTGCCATTGGAAGCATTGTACATCTCGCGTAGTGCTTGCTGATTTTGCTCATCGCTAATGCCGTACGCTTCTGGCTGATGTTTTACCGCACCAATGCTTTCTGCCGATAAGGTCACGTCGTTGACCATATTGGAACAAATTATCCATTGTGATTCTTTTGCTGAGGCTAACTCAGGCGGGAGATGGTCAAAGCTCGGTTTCATGCCTCGCCACGGTTCATCAAGGCCAGTGGGTAGGTTATGGGGGGAATGCTCTTTCAGCGGAGCGAGTTTTTTGTTCATTTTGCGCACTTCATTTGTCGCCAATTCCCATTCACGCTGCGTGCGATCCGCTTCTGCTTGTTCGAGCGGTTCCATCTCCGCATAGAGATCTTGAAGCTGCTTCTCTACAGCATCGATTTTATTCCAGTGCGCGTCTGAATCGTCATCGCGATTATTCAACTCATCGAGCTCGGCTTGCAACTTCTCTTCTTTCTCTTTCAGTGCGTAATAACGGTCTTCGCTATCGTCGCCATACTGATCGATACAAGCTTCTAGGCGTGCGTCTGTTACCCCAAGCACTGATTTCACCCCATTGTTGTAGCAAAGCTCATATTGGCTCTCATCGCCCCTTATACACTTATCCATAAGCTTGCGAAAGCCTTGAACAATGGTAGCTTCCGATTTGCCGCTGCAAGCCGCCATTTCAGCAAATGCGCCAGAGTTTTTCATTTCAGCGATTTGTATATTGATGCCCAGTTCGATCTGGTTTTCGGTGGGTTTGATAGCCAGAGTTTGCATCGCCAACGTCATTGTAGAAACAGCCAACAGCGCGCGAGAAATCGTAGAAAATTGCATGGTACACACCCTTTTAATGTCCCTATTTGGTCACACTCCCTCCATAAAAACGGTACAAAATGTAACCCATTTATTTTGTGGTAAATAATACTAAAGTTGTACAAATTTTCAACAGATGAAGCATAAGGAATACGGTAAGATTACTGGGTAGAAATTGATGGGAGTAATGAAATGGTGTGTTGAAATAGGGGGACTTTGATTTGCACAGGATCTTAAATTTCTGGAAATGTATCAAGGTCGTTAATCTGGATGCTATCAACACCTTATCTTTTATTAAATTAGTAAAATCAATGAAACTCTTTTGTCCAGATTCGAGCTGACAGGGCAGTTTGCTAAAACAGAATTGTCCACTTTCGTTTCAACTTGATCTAGCTGAAACGTTTGCCCCATTCGGTGTAACGTAATGACTAAGTGAAGAGAAGACTCTCTCATTTCAGCTCATCTGGTAATATTTTTAGCTCGGAATCAGCTTGTTTAATCATGCAAACTTATTTGAAATTAGAAGGTCTCATTTTTGCGCTTTTGCTAATTTAGCAAGGTGTGAGTGAATTACAGTATGAAAGCTAATTCGCTTCGATGAATATTAACAAGACATTTGAAAATTATTCTCATCAAGTATAGGGTATGTGCCTATTTTTATTTTGAGATCAGATAGATGGACTTGTATAAAGCCTATATGGATGCTGAAGAGGCACTCAATAATCAAGATTATGAGAGTGCGCATAAGCAGTATGATTGGTTGTTTGAACATGCAGAAAAGATCGAGCCTAGTTATCGTGGTGTGAGGCTTTCTTATGGTCTTGCCGGTTGGTCGGAAGTGGCTAAACACTATTCTCCCGCGATGGAGCGACTTCTAGAACTGCAGCAACTAGCACTGCAGCGTTATCATCAAACCAGTGAGTGTAAGGCATTTCGTGATTTCGCCAGACTTTCTCGATATCTTGAAAAGCAAGCCGATGTACTTAAAGAATTTGAGCGAGTTGCACAAAGCGATACGTCGCAGGCAAAGGATGTTTTCTACTGGGCTTATGATGACCTCGTTGCCGATAAACAGTGGCAGACCTGCGCACAATACCTAGATGACGAGATGATCAATGAAAAATATGATTTAGCGTTATTGTGTTTTGACAATATAAAAAAAAAGAGATGACTCTGTTGCCGAAAGCTTAACAGATGAGCAACAGAATGAGTCAAGACGCATCAGGAATGAAATCATTACAAGGGATCTGGTTAATCTGTTTCACTGCTTAGCAGCAATGCCAACTGAAAATCAACTTGTCGAATATAAGAGCAAAGCCAAACAAGATCTGACTGAGCGAGAATTGTCTCAATTATTAGAACAATTAAAACAATTAGAACAGGTTAAGTAGGGCCTAAAACTGGGGTCAATAAGCTAAGTGCTCAATCGCTAAAACATCATCACTTCTTGATAAGCCTTTTTAGGAACCCTCTAGAACGTTTCTCTACTCAAAGAATACTGGTGACCCATTCACCAGAATTATATTCAGATGATAGGGAATCGATATTGTGCGAATTAACCATAATATAGCGACATCGAGTACGCTAAGTGATAATGCTTGTGAGCAAAGTCCAATCGTAAAATTGTCCTCGGAGAAGGGGGCCAAAGGTCTGGGAATTGAATTTGGCACTTCGGTGAGGACAAGCTCTGCTGCACCAAATTATGCCCAGACAGTGGGGGGGGGAGGTCAGCCTGAATCACTTTCCTCTTTGCTAAAGAAAGGCGAGCAACTCCAGCAAGAAAACATGAAAAAGCTCGATAGTTTGTTGCAATCAAGCTTTCGTCGTCAGCTTGCTTCCATTTCTTCGACAGGTGTTACAGCTACTCAGTCGGTGACATCCACTACTGCAAATACCGCAGTTAGCCATGTGAAAGGTACAGACCCAGCAACATTAGCCGCGATTGATAATTCGCAGTTTAGTCGTTCCGATGAGTTAAAGCGTTGGGACAGTATGGTTGGTCATCTACCGGAGAGTGAGCGTGAAGCTGCTGAAAAGGCGCTAAATCGCCCGTATGCGGCGGCCAAGTTAGCACTCGAAGGTACCGATGAACAAAAAGCCAAAGCGCGTGAATACATCAATGCCAACCAAGCGCTATTTACTGCGATAGAAACACGAGCAGGAGCGGGTGATAACCGCCATGTCATGGCTGATGGTTCACTCTCAGATAAAGACCTTAAAGTGTTTGCTGGCACCATGAAAGAGAGGGCGAATCAGGCCAGTGAGATGGTGACCGATTATCAACAGAAACATCCCGATGCGGATGAGCAAAGTTTAAGTTTGGTCCGTTCCTCGGCTCTTTTGTATGCTAACGATCCGCTTACCCGTTCAGCTTCGGCACTCAAACAAGCGGGCGTTAAAGATCAGCAAGATACCAAGTACGCGAATATTGATGACCTCAAAGCGCTATCGGATTCAAACAATAATCCCGACCTCTCACCATTACTTACCGATGCGGCTCGTTTATGGAGTAAGCCGGGCATGTTCAATACCTTGGAAGATATGGGCCTCAATGGTAAAGATGTGGCACGCCACGGCGGTGATGGTTTGCTTGATCTTACCGACTATTCCGCCTTTATTGACAAGGTTGCCCCAACCAATAGCGCGGAATTTAATGATTTTATCTCCTATGTTTCGATGGCAAATGCTGCTGATAAAGTCGATACATCCAAACTAAACCAAGATATTTTTGAGCATCCTAATCAATACAGTGGCGCGGAAAAAGCGGCGGTATTAGTGACACTGCAACGCACGCTGCAATACGTTATCGCTGGCGAGTCGATTCGTAATACCGAACAGACAGAAAAGGAACTCAATGAAAAAATAGAGCAATTACAGAATGATAAGGATGCTCAACGCTATTTGGAGCAGCAGAGCAAAATCAGCAAAAAGGAGATCATCAACTCATCGGCGGATCTATCCCGTAGTGTAAACCACCATCTTAATACTCAAGTTTTAACGGGAGATGGGTTGCGTCAAGCACTGCGAAACGAGCAAGGGCATGCTGTTGATGTAACACAAGCCACTGCGGCGTTGGAAAATTTTCATGATGATGTGCAGCTCTATCAGGACCTAACCGGAAAACAGTTGGGTGTGGCAGATATCGTCGCATTTTATCCCGATTTGGCAGAGTCTTTGCGAGGTACTTCTACTTCAATTAGTGACGGCACGCTATTAACTCAACTGGCCACACAAAAAGAGACCTCGCCAGAACAGGCGCTCAACTCTTACTGGAACTCATTGGCGTTTATGGATGATGCTCTATCGAAAACGGCGCAAGGTGGCATTGGCATTCCTCAAACCGCAGTGATTCAACAAGCGCTGCAAAAAGCGGGTGTTAATCCGCAGATGCAGGGGGCAATTAACGATACCACCCTAAAGGCGTTATTAAATGGGAAGGCCAATATGACACCGATAGGTATTCAAGGCGCAGAACAGCATAATGGAAATGCGGCACTGGACCGATTAAAGGAAATGGCGATCAAAAAAGGCGCAAAATTTGTTGCTAAGCAAGGAGCCAAATTTGCAGTGCGTATGGCTGCCTCATTAGCAGGGCGCGCAGCTGCAGCTGTGGCTGGTGAAGCTGCCGGTGCAGCGTTAGCAGGTTCTATTAGTTCGGCTGCAGGTCCCGTGGGGTGGGCGGTTGGCGCTGCGGTCAGTATCGGGTTTGGTATTTCAGAGCTAGTCAGTTTCTTTAAGAATAAAGCCAAGAAACGACGTGAGCGACGCGACTTTGATCATACGGTATCGCCCACGTTAAATCAGTTTGGTATTAGTAAGCCGCGTTAGTGAAGGGGCATATTTCAAGCTCGCAATCCGGAAGAGTAATACCATGGTGTATAAATACCTTTTTAATAGGTTCATGGTGAGATGTTATTGGACGCGCACTATTTGGATATTTCTAGCCAATCTTTTTCAGTTGGCATCTTATCAAATTTCGGGATGCCGTCGTTTATAAAACCTATGTCCCAACTTGCGTGCGAACTGACATAGACATGAGCGGAAATCTTTGTATCCACCGGCTCCGATAATAAACCGGCAGGTACCCAATATGACTCACCCGTTGCGCTAATATTGGGTACTGGACTGCCACATTGGCAACAAAAATCAGATTTAAACCCTGAACTGGTAGAGAATGACTTAATTTGATGCTCACCTGAGCACCATTTAAAATTGGACGCTTTAATTATCAATGCTGAATTTGATGAAGAACCAGATACCTTGCGACACAATGAACAATGGCATTGGTAGATAGGTGGTAAGTCGCCCGATAACTCAAACGAAACCTCTCCACACAAACAATTTCCTTTCAAATTTGGTTTTTCCTTAAATCAAGATAGGGGCTCATTCCGTTGTGAGCGCCCAATAAAATTTGCTATAGCTGTGCTTCAGATACCATTGAACTGACGATTATTTTTGCGTCGACAGGCACAAGGTTTATCTGACTTAAATCACTAAGCTTAACCCAAGTATGTTCATATAGATTATGACTATGCTGCGCCTTAAACTCCGGGCTTTCTGGCGATAACTTTGGTCCAAAATACAGTACTTTAACCAGAAAAAAGTGTTCCTTTCGTCCACGATTTACAACTGAGAAAATGGCTTCTGGATTATCTATTTTCAACATCGTTTCTTCAAAGACTTCTCGAATTATTGCTTGCTGAAGTGTTTCATTTGGTTCGACGCCTCCTCCAGGGAAAACCCAGTAAGTCCGACCATCTTTGAAGCGTTTGATGAGCAGAATTTCAGCATTGTCACTATTTACTAATAGAGCACTGACTCTCTGTTTTTGCATTTCCTCTCCGAGGGTATTGCGCTCTAGTCAATGGTATTGTGTTGTTTAATCGAATTGACCAACAATTCCCATTTTACCTTTCATAATTCTCTTCAATGGCCACATCCTTAGCAAAGGACTTAAGTAGGGTTGTACGCTCATTCGTTTTTCTGGTTTTACATTCGAAGAGACCATTAACCCACCCAGTTGTACCTCTGTTGTAATATTGTTCAAATTCACAGTCATTGTCTCTTACTTTTAGCCAAGCTCGTTGGGCGACAACTAAGATTTCTTTTTGATCTTTATCCAACTTATTAGTTAATTGGCGATAGGTAATATTAAGCTGCTTATCTGCAACCTTAAATTCTTGTTCAGAGCAATAACCTGTTGCGTATCCGCCTGTTGGATTGGTGCAATCGGGTAAGCTATTAGCACTTACACTTTGTGAAACAGTAAAAAATAGAATTACACAAAGCATTTGGTATAAATGTTTGATCGTTTGCCTGCTCTTCATTTTATCTACACTCATCAATGGTATAGTCTACATAAATTCAACTAGGCTCATAGTCTGTTATCAAGCAAAGCAGGTCAAGAATTGATACAGACAGTTGTTATAAATCTAAAGATATCGCTCTATGCCTTTGTATCTCACTGAACTTGCATAGCAATATCATCGAGGAGTTTGTTTAAACCAAGAAAACTTGGGGAATAAACTTGTCCTCTTGGATAGCTGAATAAATGATGCTGTTCAATGGCTTTTAGAAATCCTAACGCGCCTGGCGCAATATGGGGTAAATCATCAAGCACTTTACGTTGGGTTTCATTTTGGTCGGCAAGGTATGAAGTTAGGATGTAATCGGCATTGATCGACTCCACCATTTCGGCACTGATCATCATGCGGTTATTGCCTTGTGGGAGTTGCTTAGTGATGGGCATACGTTGAAAACCAAGGTCATCCATCACCGTGGTGAGAATGCCAAAATCTTTAAGAACGTCGATAGTGCCATTACGGCGGTTGGTGGCTATCGCGATATAGGTCGGAGGGATTGTATAGCGCTTCGCCAATTTCCCCCTAACTCTTTTTACTTTTTTCTCATACTGTTGTTTCAGTTCTAAAAATCGCTCGTGCTCTCTCAACCAGTGTGATAACTCTTCATAGAGTGCCAAAATTGGTTTACCTTGCTCGGGATTAAACATCAATGTTGGTGCAATCGATGATAGGGCGTCTTGATAGGCAAGATAGTCGCCACTGCTGGCAATGATAAGGTCAGGTTTAAGCAGCATGATACGTTCAAGATCGAGCTGACCATGCACCGAAGCAAGTTGTATCTGGTTAAAATTGAGTCCGAACAAATCATCTGCACCACGCATAAAAAACGAACCGTCATTAGCGACTCGTCCCGTACTAGCGATGACGGGTGCTCCTAGTTCGTAAGCCATAACGGTGATGGTCCAATCATGCAGAGAAACAATGCGTTTGGGGTGGTCGGGAATCGTGACGGTATGCTGGGTATGATCAACGACCTGTTTAGCCCATGTTGGAGTGACAACACCGCTCGCGAATATCGAGAGCACAATTAAATACAATTTCATGATGATCTTCTTTGACGTTTCGTCATACGAGCGATGATAAGAAACCCAACGACACCAATAACCGACAGCAGTAAACCTGCGGGAATAACGAGGGGTAAGAAGAGAGTTCGACCAATTAAGTCTGCGAGTAAAAGTGCTAAAGCGCCGCTTAGCATGGTTACTATCAGCGTTTCTCCGGGGCCACTTTTAACGAGTCTTCGCGCAACATGGGCAGCAACCAGACCGATAAACGAGATTGGCCCTGTAATTGAGATGACTGGCGCGACTAACGCGATTGCTAACAGTATTAGCCCCATTTTGATGCGCAGAGGATTTACGCCCAGTGCCGCTGCTTGATTATCTCCCAGTTGTAACGGAGCGATTTGTCGCGAACAGAGCAGGAGCGGCGTTAGCAAACCAAGTGCCCATGCCATAAGGCGCGCCATATCAGCGTGTGAAACACTCGCAAGTGAGCCGTGAGACCATGCGATATAACGGGCGTATTGGGTAATGTTACCGCTGACCATCACTAACTCAATGGTGGCACCGAGGGTAATGCTCATCGCTAGGCCAATCAGTATCAATCCGTTAGGCGCTCGAACATAGAGAGCGAGACTCAGCACGGTAAATCCGACGATAAGCCCGCCAGCTAATCCCAAGAAGGGCAGCAATAACGGCGGCACCGCCATCACGACGCCGCTAAATAAAATCACCGCACTCGTACCTTGAGAAATGCCCAGTAATCCGGCATCGGCCAGTGGGTTGTTAGACGACATTTGTAAAAGATAACCCGATGCCGCCAGCATGGCACCGCCCAAAAGTGCGATGACGATTCTGGGAATGCGCAGTTCCAGCAACTTATCTATATCGATGTTGTGCGAGTTTAGTGGGCTGGTGGAATTGAAGAATGCGGCTGCTAACTGATTCAGTGAGATATCTGCAGTGCCCTGCAATAGAGCCAGTAATGCACTGCCGAAGATAGTAATGATAAGGCACAAGGAGACTTTCAAAAAACGGTGCGAGAACGGTAGGTGGACAGCATTTCCCAAACGGAGCGTAAATTGTTTGGTTAGCATTGACGCCTCCTTAGTACGACTAAAATGATCAGCAGAAAGCTCAAGCCGCCAAATAAGGCCATCACGGTTCCAACGTTAAGCAACTGCGGGGCAAAAATGGTGCGAGCAATAATATCCGCACTAGTGAGCAGACAACTGCCGAGTAACATTACCCACACAAGCGCTTGGCGACCGTAATCTTTAACGAGCAGACGAACGATATGCGGAACAACTAGGCCGATAAAGCCAATTGGGCCAGAGACAGTGACAGCGACGACGGACAAAATCACCGAACAGGCTAACGCCATCGCTTGAACCTTTTGTGGGCTCAGCCCCATGGCCGCCGCTTGGTCATGCCCTAGAGTCAAAATATCAATGGAGCGAGAGAGCAAAAACAGTATCAACACACAGACCAAAGCTACTGGCCAGAAATAGGCCAACGTTTGGTAGTCGAATATGCCAATGTCACCGACCAACCAACTGATGATTTGACCAAATTTGTCTGGATCAAGAGAGAGGATGAACGTGGCAATACCTGCAAATAGCGAGCTGCTGATCATACCGCCAAGCGCCAAATTCAGCGGATCCTTTTGCCCTGAGCCCAGTAAGTTGGCTGCGTAAAAAGTCAGAAATAGCGCTGCAATAGCGCCAATGAGGGCGGGCCAAAATAGCGAAATAACGCCATTACCTAAAAAATAGACCGCCATAATCGTAAACGCAGAAGCGCCACTATTGATCCCCAAAGTGGAAGGGGAGACCAAATCATTACGAAACAGTTTTTGTAAAATGTACCCAGCTAGCCCCAACATTGCTCCAAGACTGATGGCGACCACTAAGCGGGTCAATCGTTGGTAAATAACAATGACATGAGCGTAGTTTTTCCCATCATACTCAGTGAATGCATGCCAGATATCCCAAGGGGGGATAGGGCGCGCGCCAGACATCAAATGCAACAAACTGAGCGCCAAAAGCAAAGACACGCCGATAAGCAGCCTCATAGCAAGGCCTCTTGTGGGATAGGAATGACAGCACGTCCAACTTGCACTGTATCGGTGGTAATGCCATAGACTTTTTCTATTGCGGCTGGCGTGATGACCTCTTGAGGCGAGCCAATCTCTTCAACTTGACCTTCATGCAGCAATACCAATTGATCCGCATAGATGCTCGCCTGCGCTAAATCATGCAGTACGGCGACCACTGTTCTGCCTTGCTGTGCTTGCTGCCGAGCGATATTGAGTAAGGCATGTTGGTGCTTTAAATCGAGATGGTTGGTCGGTTCATCAAGCAGTAACACTGGCGCATTTTGCGCTAGCGTCATCGCCATTCGGACTCGTTGTAATTGTCCACCAGAAAGTGAGCTAACCTGACGAGCTGCCAACTCATCCACTTCCATTAAGCGCATTGCGCGTTCAACCCATTTTTGATCTTCTGGCGTTTTTCGCCTGAGCCACGATTCCCAGCTAAATCGCCCCATGCCAACAAGATCCATGACGGAAAGCGTGGCTGGAACGTCACCGCTTTGGGTAAGTAAAGCGAGTTGTTGGGCAATTTGGCGTCGATTCATGGTGTTTAATGGCTGATCGTTGAGATAAACACAGCCGCTTTTGGCTGGAATCAATCCAGCCAAAAGCTTTAGCGCGGTACTTTTGCCACATCCATTTGGGCCAATAATGGCTGTAAATTCCCCTTGTTTGACTGAGAAGGAAACGCCTTTTAATACAGGCGTTTTGTCATAATCAAAGTGAATCGAATCTAGGCTCAGTGTGGTGTGCTGTTTCATCCTGTTTCCTTAAAAACCGATATTTACGGTGGCAAGGATACTGCGTGGTGAGCCAGGATGATTTTCAGAACGTGATACCGGAGTTTGTATATAATCCTGATCAGTTAAGTTGCGGCCATTAAGTGAGAACGTGGTGTTTTTGTTGAATTTCCAACTGATCATGGCATCCCAAGTGTAATAACCGCTGACTGAGTAACTGTTATCAAGATCGCCTTCTCGAGCGCTGACAGCTTGAACACCTGAGCCGAACTTGAGTCCAGCGAGACGACCGCTTTGTACTTGATAGGTTGTCCACAAACTGCCACTCCATTCTGGTATCGCGGCCAATTTGTTGCCCACTTCATAATCGTTATCTTTGGTTATTTCTGCATCAAGCCATGCGGTGTTACCAATGACTTGCCACCCCGGCAAAATGGTACCAATGAAGTCCATTTCAATCCCGCGTACTCGTTGTTCTCCGGTCGTGACGGAGTAGTCATCATCGACAGGGTCTGAGGCGGAAACATTGGTTTTGGTGATCTCAAATAGTGATGTTGTAACGGTGAGCGCATCTGGAATGGCATCAAATTTCACCCCTGTTTCAACTTGACGGCCTTTCTCTGGGTCTAGCGCCTGATTGTCTCGGGTCTGTCCAGATTGTGGCGAAAAGCTTTCGGCGTAACTCACATAGAATGCTGTTGTTGGATTGGGCTGGTACACCACACCAGCACGTTTGGTTAATTCACCATCAGACATCGAAGGGCTAGGGTCGTCTACATCAGAATATTGATTTTGTTTGACGTAGTCATAGCGTAGCCCAGCCAATAACTTCCACTGTTCAGACAGCGTAATTTGGTCTTGGAGAAAAACGGACGTCATGCGAATTTTATCTAAGAAGTCTGAGTTAAGGGTTGTCTCCGTCTTCTCAGCCCCGTACACAGGATCAAAAATATCAATCGAGGCAATGTTTGCGCGATAGCTGGTGAAATTCATCCGGGCGTAGCCATATTCCAATCCGGTAAGTAGGACATGGTCGATACCTTGAGTGGTGAAATCCCATTGAGCTTCAATTTGGGCATCGAAGTTCTCAGAATCTTCCACTCGATTGGAATAGCGACGAGAGAGCGTTCGTCCATCACTTTGCAATGATCGGTT
Source organism: Vibrio tritonius (assembly GCF_001547935.1). NCBI lineage: Bacteria > Pseudomonadati > Pseudomonadota > Gammaproteobacteria > Vibrionales > Vibrionaceae > Vibrio > Vibrio tritonius. The sequence continues at coordinate 1,516,519 of NZ_AP014636.1, read as the reverse complement.
ATCTATGCCGGTATCGTGCACATAAGCATTGTCGTAACGAAGATAGGTTCGTAAGGTCAACTGATCGGTAGCATGGTGAATAATACCCAGTGACGTGCTGGTTTTACGTGCATCAATTGAGGACCAATCTTCACCGAGATATCGCTCTCTCGGTAGATGGATATGATTATCTGCGGAGACCACTAAACCACGGTCATAAGGCATGTCTTGATGGGTTTGGTTAAAGTCAAACTGTACTTGGGTATCTAAATTGACATCCCAATCGAGAGCAATACTGCCATATTGGCGGTTACTTCGGCTGCGATGATCTCTAAATCCCTCTTCGGTTTGAACTGCACCAGAAAAGCGTCCGCGTAGTGAACCATCATCATTGAGGCTGTTACTAATGGTTCCTTCCGCACGTTGAAAACCAAAGCTTCCCCCTTTTAGTGCCATATTACCGGAAAGTTCTTGGGTGGGACGTAACGTCACGATATTGATAAGTCCACCGGGTTGGCTGCGGCCATAGAGGGCTGATGCAGGGCCCTTGATAACTTGGACACTCTCAACATCGACCATGTCGGTAAATGCTTCTGGGCGATCGCCTGCGGGATTAAGCATAACCCCATTTATGGCATAAGCCGGAGCTGAAAATCCTCGTACCGCAAACGTTTCAGCTCGATTCGCTGAAGTGCCAGTTTGTTGCACTCCTGATGCGTTTTTTACAGCGTCAGTAATACTATTAGCTTTTTGATCTTCGAGTACGGATTTAGGAATAATCTGTACTGCTTGTGGCAAATCGACTAAAGCGGTATCTGTTTTAGTGCCACTGGAAGAGCGTTTAATAAGGTAGTCTGATAGTGGCTTATCGGCATATTCACTACCTGTTACCACAATAGTTTCGACAGAAGAGGATGATTCTTCAGCAAAGCCTATTGGTGCTACGGTTGAAAATGAGACGCCAAGGGTGGCGCAGATAGCTTGCTTTAAACGGCTTTTGCGAAAAAAAGGATGAGACGTTGCTGTGGTATTTGGCATAGATATGTTAGCTATTGCTAATGGTTATGAGAATTAATCTCATTATCTATAGTGGTGTAAAGTAATGTCAATTCAACAAAATGACTGAATTGTAAGTGGTTGTGTAATCGGTTTTTCAAGCAGTGCCACAGCTGACTTGCAAACGTTCCTTCTGGGTTATCAACTTAGCCCAATAGCGTTAGTGACTGTTACTGACAGTTGACCCCTAGTTGTTTGGTCTTGGGAAGAACCAGTTTGAGCATTAATTTGCCAAGATGTGATAGGACAATATCGTAACCAATGTGGCCAGCTTCTAAAGAGAGGAGCTCATTTTAAATATTATGACGAACACGGATAACACAGAATGGTTTTGTCTGTTTTTATTAGCCAGAAATGGCCACATGGCATATAAGATTTACGTAAGTTGATTCCCTTAGCTTTCCCCGATAAGCCATCACGTCAACTCAATTGAATTAGGTTAATTTCCACTGTAGAGCCTTTGCTTCACATTCTTTTATAAAGCTATTTTTGTAATCGATGTAAACATCTACATCATTGTTACAAATGGCTGCACCACGTCTTTTTATTTCTCCATATTTACACGCTACATCTGGGAATGCCCTGAGATAATCACGAAACGCGAGATGTCTTTTAGCTTCTGGCGAGTCAGCTAGGAATGCGTGAACCTGATGGGTTCGCTGTATTCCTCCTTTTTGGAAATAACGACGGCCTTTTATTCCACATTCACCCTTCACCAAATACCCCAGTGAAGCCATCTTTTCAGATTCAGAGTCTAAAGCCTCAAGACTGTTCACTTCTAAAAGAATATCGATAATTGCTTTAGCACATAATCCTTTAACTGATGTGCTGCCTATATGATGTATTGCATGAAGATTAGCTGATGTTAAAACAGAACTGAGCAGCTCTTTTTCTTTGGCGAAATCGACTAGCCACTGAGCCTGATAGTCAATGACTTCAATAATTCTTTGGCGCCTCATCCACTCTTGGCAAGCGTCACCCATTGTTAAACCCGCTGAACTTTTCATCCATTGCATGAAATCTCGGTCGAATTTAAATGCCTCGCCAAATTTGGATTTAAAATAGCGACGAACGTTTTGAGTTGTCTTGTAACTATCCGTAATGACTGTACCGTCAACGATATCGTTTTTATGCCAATCAACCTTTGCCAAAGTCTCAGTTCTCCATTTTGTACAACGTGCAGTTCAATTTATACAACGATTGCGCTTCACTATGCCACTACACAGAGCTAACATTTGTACACACATTAAAGTCAGGAGTTACTCATGGACACTAGAATTCAATTTCGTGTTGATGAAGAAACAAAACGCTTAGCCCAACAAATGGCTGAAAGCCAAGGTCGAACTCTTAGTGATGCTTGCCGCGAACTCACCGAACAACTCGCTGAACAGCAACGTAAAGTATTATCCCATGATGCTTGGCTAACTGAACAAGTTAATCTGGCTTTTGATAAACTTGATTCTGAGCGAGCTGTGTTCGTTGAGCATGAATCTGCGAAAAATAGGATGGCTGCACGCAAGGCAAAAATTTCCTATTGAATAGCTGATGCTGTTTCAGAAACTAAAGCAGCAGAAAAATAGAGCCTAAACGATTAATTTTTCTGTTGATTTCTCTCTTTTTCGCTGTTTATTCTTCCACGAGTTTTTTTGTCAAAAATGACAGCGACGAGTCCATAGGATAGTTGTTCAGAACCATTTGACACTTGTAGCCTTGTTTTTCGTAGAAAGGTTTGGCTTGAAAGCTAAGAGTATCAACAAGGGCGGACTTACAACCTTCAGATACGGCATGATCCTCTAACAACTTGAGCAATTTACTACCCACTTGTTTACCCCTTACGGAATCATCAACCCAAAGGAATTTGATAAGCAACCAATTACCCCAGAGGTCAGCAATAATACCACCAACTTTCTTCTCTTCCTTCAGCGCATAATAGCCAACTTGAGAGTGCGAAATGCCTTCCAAGAATGGTGTGTTATGTTTGATTAAACCACAACGAACTTCATTGATATCGCTATCTGACGGTTCGATATCTAGCTTATATTCCATGTATATCCTTGTTTAATTTGACCTAAAACTGCTAACGCTTTGCTAAGCTGCTGCTAACGTAATACCCAGCTCACCGCAAAGCGCCGTAATCACTAAATTTTTTCGAATTGAAAATGTCACGGGCTAGCAGTTGAAGTCGACTTGAACAATTTGTTATCATTTTGTTTTCGCAACAAATGCGTTGACTTGCGAGCGTGTCGTAAAACATTTTTTCTTACCGTCAAAATTGTTAAACAACTGCTGATGAAACTGCCATGAGCTTTTGGATTCTCGTTCTGAGTACTCTGAAGCCCACTGCAATAGCTCGTTAAAGTTTTTCTCTGCCTGTTCTGCATCAAGTTGTTTTGAACTCTCGGAGCCTCTAGCACGAAGAGAACGCTCACACACAGACCAGTCTAAATCCAAAAATAACAGCGTATCAGCGGAATGAATAAGCTGTTCGGCTAAAGCACCAAAGACTCCCTCGACCACCCAACTATGTCGAGACTGTATTCTAACCATTTCACTTTCGATAGCTCCAGCAGAACGCTTTCGGTTGTAGCCTCCTGGTTCCCATACAATCGAGTCTAAATTGATTTTTTCTAACTCAAGCTTTCGGGACAACTGTTCTGATAACCAACTCTTACCTGATCCAGAATTTCCAATGATGAGAATTTTATTCATGTTGCTCCTGCATGCTAACGCTCGCAACAGCAGCAAACTAGGAGCCTAAGCGATTAATTTGTCTGTTGGTTGCTATTGTTAGTTGCTTCTAGCCGTGATCGTACAGTTCGAAATTACCATCGAACCAAAGAACGTAAAAAACATTGTTTTGACGATAACCAACCATAGGTCTCTTTCCATAGAAACGAAAAGCGAGGAAATGATCAACATCAGGAGTAATAAATGGCGGGATGGGTGCTGTTATTGCTGACCTATCTATTTTTTCAAAGCCTAAACCATGCTTAGGCATTTGCTTGATCTCTTTCCACGTTTTATCTTTACGCCTAAAGATCGCTTCAGCGAAAAAAGCTTTGCCTTCTTGGTCTAGGCTTTGAAGACAAAAGTCACCAGATTGTAGTCTTTCTAATGAAAAAATTGGTGGTCTTTCGTCGTAATTAACTGTTACTTCTTGAGCTGAAATCTTTGATTTTGAATTAACTTTTGGTTTCTTAATACTTTTCTTTGCCATCGAAACACTATTCAACCCTAGTATCGAAATAAGACTTCAACTCTTGTTTAGATATTGTTCCACCAGATTTTTCATTTTCAATCCATGGAGATTCTTCATGGGTCATATTTCTAAGTTTCCAAGCACTAAATTGCCCAAAAACGTCAAATATTTCTTCAATGTGCTCCATTTCTGCTTTTGTTAATCTTGTGTGTGGATTGAACTTAACATCTGGAGCGATCGCTTCTTTCCCAAAAGATTTATACTCATGATAAAGTTCAGGGACTACTGGTCCATGAGCCCAAGCTTGTATGTCCTCATGGAAAAGAGGTTCTTCATTGATAGCTAAATAAAAACCCTGAGCATAATAAACAAGTTTCTGAAGCTTAAGATTTGAGATCCCTTCTTCAGCTTCATCGGCTAAGCGAATAAAATACTTAGCGACATCTATTACATCTGCCATACGTTAGCCCTCTTCCAAATAGCTGTACGATTATACAGGTGTTTGTGATTACAACAAGTATAGCTTACAGAAAAATAAAATTTATTTACGTGTCACAAATCTATCTTCTAGCAACTAACAGCGCCTTTTCAGCAGACATTGTCTTTCTAAAAATAATAGATGATACAGACACTAAGTTTGTAACAGATTGAAATCTTGGTCTTAATTCTCTCTACACCAACCAAAGCTAGAGCATATCTGTATTATCGTAAATAAAACTGAGTTCATAATCTTATATCGAAGAAGTGAGGTCAAGAACCGACATCATACTGTTGTCGTAAAGCTTAGGCTTGCGTCCGTCAGGGTAACGATAAAGTCGGTGATTTGAGATGGTTAAGCGGGAGTTGTTGCTGTAAACAAAACAGAAAAAGTAGATAAATTGTAAAAAAACGTTGATGATGGTGTTTCTTTAAACCAATGTGTTGCATAGCGTATTGAGTGCAACCTAAGGAATGACAGTGACAGAAAAGGAATTCTGGAACGACCCTTATCAAACAGAGCTCGTTTCAACCGTAACCTTCGTTGCGGATAATCAAATCACCTTATCGCATACGATTTTTTATGCAGAATCGGGTGGGCAGGAAAGTGATCATGGGACAATGGGTGGTATCGATGTTTTAAAAGCTGAAAAGCAAGGGCTCGATATTGTTTATACCCTTGAACAAGCGCCTTCGTTTGCTGTTGGTAGTACGATTGAAACGCGCATTGATTGGCCTCGTCGTTATGCGTTAATGAAACTGCATTTTGCTGCCGAAGTGGTGCTGGAGTTATTTACTCAGAATTTTTCGATTGAAAAAATCGGCGCGCATATTTCTGCAGACAAAAGCCGCATCGACTTTATTTGGCCGGAGAGTATCTCGCCTTTACTCCCTGATATTGAGGTTAAAGCGCAGCAGATAATTGATGCAGACTTGCCTATCACCAGCGCCTTTTCGGATGAAGCCGCCCAACGTCGCTATTGGCAGGTGGAGAACTTTGCCAAAGTGCCTTGTGGTGGAACCCATTTAAAACGAACCTCAGAACTTGGCCGCATCACTCTCAAGCGCAAAAACCTAGGTAAAGGGAAAGAGCGCGTGGAGATTTTCATCGCAGACTAAATATCTGTTCCTAGTTATGTGCCAATCTGCTCATTAGGTGGATGCTGGTAAGCAGACCCTTTTTGCCATGGATGGCAAAGTGGAGCCCCACGGAAGGGTTTATGCGAGTCTGCGTCCAGCATTTTCCTAAATGACTTATAGTTAGGAACAGGTTATAAATCTCCATTTCAATAAACTAACCCCATGTTAAATGTGGGGGTTGTCTTGCGTGTTAACTTACTTGTCTCTTTGAGCGCAAAATGCTTAGGCTAAAGCTTTCGTCAGCCATTTTTTGTGCACCATTTGATTTGCCTTACCAACCAATACAATCAATATCGCGCCAATTAGCACTGGGGTGATCAGAAAGCTCCAACTTTGACCTGTCAGCATAATCAGCAGTGGATTGGCGCCTGCTGGTGGATGTGTCGTTTTCGTTAGCAGCATTGCACTCACCGCCAGGCCGGTGGCAATCGCTAGTGTCAACGGTGTCACCCCAACAAATACAGTGAAGCAGACGCCAATCAATGCGGTGAGAAAGTGGCCGCAGATAACGTTCTTTGGTTGAGCAAGAGGGCTACTAGGTACACCAAATACTAATACGGTGGTCGCTCCAAACGGTGCCATTAATAGACTGATATTCAGCAGTTCTTCACTCGAAAAGCTCAACAATCCGATGGCTATGGCTGCTCCTACTCCAGCGAGCAGAGAAAATTTTATATGACTCAAAATATGCCTCCAATAAGGTAGACCGATTTGTCTACCTTTATAAAATAGACAAGTCTGTCTACCTGTGTCAAGATAAGTTTAAAGAGAGGAGCTTATGAGCACAAAAAGAGAGTTATTGGTTGATACAGCATTGGATCTGTTTTATCGCTTTGGCGTGAATTCGATTGGGATTAATGAAATCCTAAAATCATCGGGTGTCGCAAAACGTACGCTCTATAGCAATTTTGGGAGCAAAGAGGCGCTGTTGTTGGCAGCGTTGGAACAGCGTCATCGTAATTTTATCGATTGGCTCGGGACGAAGCTTAAATCTGTACATGATGATCGCGCTTTAATTGAAACACTATTTGAAGCATTAGCCAGTTGGTTTGCTAACCATGAACCACAATTGGGAGATTTTCGTGGCTGCTTCTTTATCAATACTGCCGCGGAATTTAGTGATGCTCAATGCGAGATAGCCAAATATTGTCACTCCCATAAGCAGGCGGTTAAGACGCTTATTGAACAGAAGATGTCACAGCCAAACACATTGTTGTTAGAGTCAATTTGTTTGCTTAAGGAAGGCGCAATAGTCAGCGCGTACATGGGCGGAGATATTGAGCAGTTGAAGGAAAATTGCATCGCTATCCTAACCGCGCAACAGGGATGCGAAGTCACGAAGCCTTAATCTGTATTGTCGCAATTGCAGCTAAGGCTTGGTGGTGTTGTTCTTCTCAGCGCTCAAAAACGGGCAGAATAGTTAAGAGAAAAGGCGTTGCCGCTGGCTGAGAAGGAGAGTCCATGCATCACGAAACGAGACAATACCGTACCGGTCACGCAGCCGACGAGATCGTAACCTAAGTCGCTTTCACTAAAGCCGTTATAGGCAATTTCATCTCGGACTTCTTTCGCTAAACCGACGGTCATGCAGGTTGCATTACTGAGTAACAGATTATCGAAATAGATTTGAGAGCCGGCACCGATAATAAAGGAAGCACCTGTGTGTTGAGAATCGTCTCGCTGTGAATACCAGTTATTAGCGTTAGCCGCTGGAGCGATGGCGAAAAGAGAGCTGCACAATACAGTGGTGATTAACGAAGAGATTTTTTTCATCATGAGAATGTCTTTACATATTCCAGTGGTTGCTAATCAAAGAGTTTAGTTGCTAATAGGGTAAAAGGCTACTCACAAATTACTCAACTACTTGAATTTTCTATGTCATTTTGCTTGTTGTATTGATAAATGAAATAAAAAAGCCCACGACACGGCGTGGGCTGAATATGCAAACACAATGGTGCACTTTAAGCGAATTGGCGCTCTACATTATGCAGTTGAGCTTGCTGTTGTTCGACAACCGAACTTAGGTGCGATAGTTGATCACAAACACCGGCAATGCGTTGGCACACCGCATCCATCGACTCTTTTTCTGCGTTCGTGTAAATCACCGCTTGGTCAACATGCGAGCTGATGCGCTCCATTGCAGCCGTGGAAGCGTCTGCTTCTTTAATCACCAATTCGATGCTTTGCTCAATCTTCGAACTTGATGTGCGTGCGCGAGTTGCAAGATTACGCACTTCATCTGCTACCACCGCAAAACCACGGCCTTGTTCGCCCGCACGAGCCGCTTCAATCGCAGCATTTAGCGCTAGCAGGTTGGTTTGGTCAGAAATCTGGTTGATTTCCAACGCCAAATCATTGATGGTTGCAACGCTTTGACCAAGTTTTGATAATTGGCCTTTGAACTGAGTGATGTAATCGGCATCGTCTTTAGTTGCTGCAGCAGATGCTTCCAAATTACGGCAAGCGCCTTGAATATCACTATGAACTACTTGTGATTGGTTCACCGATGTTTGTGTCATCTCGGCCAATTCAGTGGTGGTGTGTTGCAACTCTTGTAATTGGCTCATCGCTTGATCAAGACGCGTTTGGGTCAAACGGCTCTGCTCATTATCCGAGCTTTGCGTTCTATTGATTTCAGATTTTTGGCGTGTTTGCTCTTGTTCTAACTCAGCGATGCGCTGAGCTTGAGAGTCACATTGCGCCAGCAAGGCTTGTAGATCGGTTTCGACTTTTTCTGGGGTCGTTGAGTCATTAAGCTGACCACGGTGTCCCGTTTTCAATTGTGCGGACAATTTACGTTGTAGACGCTGTAACGACTGAGCTAGCGTTTGAGCAGTAAGCAGCGTAGAAATAAAAGCAAGGGCGAAAACGATAGCAAAGTATGTTGCAAGGCTAAATGGCGTGCTGGCGATAGCAAAATGGGCAATTAAAAGGACCAGAACGACAGCATCTAAGGTCAACATTTTACGAAAGATTGGTAGATCAAATAGCATGATACATCCTTATAGTACGACTCATGTCCGGACGACGTATTTTAACGGCTTGATTAAACCAAATAATTGCACGAAAAGACACAAAATTATTCGTTTTCTCAATGGGATACATCTTGTTGCACGAATTATGTGCGCAATATTGAATCCACAATGGCTCGAAGTGGCGGGCGTGAATGGTGTATTAGTGGGGGATTTGTTCAATACTCGTACGTTGTTCTACCATGATCATCATCGTAAGTGAATTCAGGTAGTGCCAACGTACGGTGATTGGTACTATAAGGCGTTACCGAGAACTAAATGAGACCATTGCACATACTGGTCTTCGTTACCTTGAAATAGTTCGGCAATGATAGCAGGGCGTTTTATACCAGATTGGCCGCGCTTAATTGCTTCTCTTATCAATAACACCATGTGCATCTCTTTTGCTAGATTGTGCGGGTTTTGCGGCTGCCAATGGGAAATTTGGTGACTCAACTCACTGACTGACAATTGTGGTCGAAGTTCAATAACCTCTGCTTTTAGCAATTGAGTAAGATGCGTGAAGGTCGGCATTTCTCGAGAGGTTGTTTTTAGACGCTTGATAATTGCTGAGCTAAGATCAGTTGGTTGAACATAACCTGCTTGATGTGGAAATGCTTCTTGCAGACGAACAGAAAAATCGATACGAGTAATTTCTGTATTGGGGAAAAAAGTGAGGGCATTAAGGCACTCAATTGGGATCCAAAATAACTGTCCCGGTTCGACTGAATATTCCACTTTACCCAGACGGCAAAGCATAAGTCCTTGTTCTACCGAAATAAGGCTGTGCTTTGTTGCTCGTTTACGAGATGTCGTTTCCAGTGAAGAGAAATGGCAAGAGTCAGACGAAATCGCGTAGTTCATAGGGTACCTCGTGGAATTAAGGGCGCTAAGATTACCGTTTCTGATGAAAAAAGCCAACTTGAACTGTTACCGTTGGTTTCCTATTCTGGTCAGACCTGTGAATTTATAGGCTTATGATAGCTGCGAGTAATGATGAGTACGCGTAGAATAAGCCAGCTTTTTATTTGATGTACAAAACAATGACAACGACAACACAAGATCCTTATGCTGAAATTCGTCCTTACCATGACGATGAAATACCTGCTGCGATTAGCAGGCTGATTAACGATGAAGAGTTTATCTCTGCAATATTACAACATCGTTTCGAGCGCCAACCTAGTTGGGTAAAATCTTTAATGAGCCCGTTCGTTAAAGCGTATTTAAAATTTAAATGGGCAAAATTGACTTCTGTGGATGCAATCCAGATGGAAGTAAAGAAGTACATGGATCTGAGTTTAGAGCACACCACTAAAGGTGTGACCTACACAGGACTGGATAAATTAGACAAAAACACCGCTTATCTATTTATCTCTAACCACCGTGATATTGCGATGGATCCAGCTTTGGTGAACTATGGACTGTATACCCATGGTCACCGCACTGTACGTATCGCCATTGGCGATAACTTGCTGCGCAAGCCTTGTGCTACTGAATTAATGAAGTTGAACAAAAGTTTCATTGTGAAGCGTTCGGCAAAAGGGCCGCGTGAAATGATGAAAGCGTTAGGGACACTTTCTGCGTACATTAAGCACTCGTTAGATACCAATAACTCTATTTGGATTGCACAAAAAGAAGGTCGTGCGAAAGACGGTAATGACTTTACCGATCCTGCGATTTTGAAAATGTTCCATGTTGAAGGTCGTAAGCAAAAGATCGATTTTGCCGATTACACTCGCATGCTAAAAATCGTACCTGTGTCAATCTCTTACGAGAACGATCCTTGTGATATTGCTAAAGCTCGCGAACTTTACGAAAAAGCGACCAAAGGCGCTTATGAGAAAGGTGAGTTTGAGGATATCGAGAGCATTATTCAAGGTATCGTGGGTGACAAAGGCCGTATTCATGTGGCGTTTGGTGATGTGATTGATCAGGGGTTTGAAACGCCAGAAGCATTAGCTCAAGAAATTGACCGCCAAATCCATGATCATTACAAACTCTATCCTATTAACTTGCTGGCTGCCGGTGAACATCACGATGACATCACGCCAGAGGTTAAGGCAGTACTTGCTAACAAATTGGCTGAATTGCCAAAAGATGCACACAAGTATTTGCTTGATAGCTATGCCAACCCGGTTCGTAATCTAAGTTAATCGGTTAAAAATATAAGTTAATTGGCGTGATTTAGCTTTGTGATTAAAAAAGGAGAAAGACTATTTCTCCTTTTTTTATGCGTGTCAATTAGGGAGCGACAGCTCCCCCAAGGACTAAATTGGTTGGCCATTGGCTGATACGATTACCACCAAGATAGATATTGCCCTTCACGGTGAGATTGGGTGGGAAAGTCGTGATTTTTGAGCCTCCGATATAGAGGTTGCCATCGACAACCAACCTATCAGGTAATTCGGTTAATGGTGTACGAATGACACTTAAATCCCCTTTGACTTTTAAGCGGGGTGGCAAGCGCATCAATGGGGTGTCGGTAAAGTTAAGATAACCACCGACTTTGATGCCACGTGGCCAGTTAGTTATTTTGCTGCCTAATAGGTTCGCATAACCACGAATCGTCACACTTTTGGCTACTTTTACCAAAGCGCTGTTAGAGGCATCTAAACTGCCTAGTATCTGAATACCATCCGGCAACTTTTTCATAGGGGAATTGGCGATATTTAGATTGCCTTTAATCTCTAGCCCTGGAGGGAGACCTGTGAACGGTTTATTACGTAAATCTAAATTGCCGTAATTATCGAGATAATTCAGTAGGTGATTTTGATCGAGAGGTACTGCGTAGGCTGATAGAGTGCCACACATCATTATGATCATCAGTAAGTTACGTAACATGCCTACGATTCTCTGCTTATTTTTGCGTTGGTATTGATAGTATCAGTTACATAGCGGTACAAGCTATTTAGAAAAATTATATACCTAAATGACCTCAAGATGCAGACTTCAGAGCTTCATCAACGAGTACAGGTCAAGCTCAATGACGGTTATAAGCTTAATACAAAAAAGCGAGCAATGGCTCGCTTTAACTCGTGTTCGTTGTGGAATGGGGGCTGAGCTTCCCTCTCCAATACCTATTTGATATGACGCTAGAAGCGTAAGAAATCTTATTTAGCGAGTGAACGAGAACGAAGTTCGAAGATGATTTTTTCTGCACTTACTTCGAATTTGAAACGAGCGTGAAGCTCTTTCGCATCGTCAGCGAGTGGAGAAATTTCATGTTCAACGTTTTTATTCACTTGTTGAGCTAGCAGGACATACTTTTCAAATTCGCCGAGGAGGACATCTTTGCTTTCGCCAAAGATTGACACTTCTGCAACTTCGTCACCTTCACCGATGACGTAGCCCATTTCGCCAGCGCAACCACAGGCTTCACATACTTCTTTTTCTACGCAGCTTTCGTTACTCATCTCGTTATCCTCATACAAAAAACAAGGGTATTTTACCGCTCATCCCTAAATAAGCCAAATTAAACCCTCAGTTAATCAACTTGGTTTACCGTCATTCATCAGGTAAATAAAAGCTTCCAATACGAGACTGGTTTCTTATAATGTGATGTTTATCAATGTATCAGTAACGAGACGACCGATATATTGGCACATATTATCTGTGTAACACAAAATCGGTATAAAACAGAAACACTCATAACTCTTTCTAATGGATGATTTTTTCATAAATGTGCAAAGTAACAGTATGTGTCCCCTTAAAGGACATGCTATTCAATTAGATTTATTGACACATTTGTAACAAAGTGAGTTGATAACGCTTTTTATGTGTAACTGAGCGCATATTTCACTAATCCATGTTGACTAGAAATATTCATGGGAGTTAAGTATTTGTGATTATGTTTTTTCGGTAATTTTTAAAGATATATAAGTAGAGCCCATAAGATGCCAAAACGTAGTAAAGAAGATACTGAAGTCACGATCCAAAAGATCATGGATGCTGTAGTGGATCAATTAATTAGGCTGGGTTATGACAAGATGTCATATACCACTTTGAGCCAGCAAACAGGGATTTCACGTACCGGGATTAGCCACCACTTCCCAAAAAAAACGGATTTTGCATCAGCCTTAGATAACCGCATTTTCAAGATGATGGTAACTCACCTGGAATTTAACCAAGGTATTGAGGTATTTAGTGAAAGCTGGAGTTCAGCGCTGAAAAATTCAGAGTTTTTGGCCATTTTGCGTTTGCTTTTTCATCATATTGTAACGGCAGAGCGCGCCAATGAATTTTCTCATCATGCCTTAGAGCGTTTATATAAGCTCACTAAGCAAAATTTCGGTGAAGGGTGTGATAGCCAAATCGAGCGACTGATTGGTAAATCACTGGTAGTAATGAGCAATGCTTAGTCCTTATTTTTAGTCACATACCTTAATTATAGGTTATGGTTACGCGGGGCAGCGCGATAGCTAGAAAAGACGACTTAGCTACAAGCAAAAATTGAAGAGGCTTACGACACATAGCGTAAGCCTCTTTTCTTTGTTGGTCGCATTGCCGCCTAAAGCGGCAGAACAACCGGATGCCCCATGGTAGGGTGCGCGATAATTTGGGTGTGATAGCCATAAAGTGCTTCTATGGTTTCTGGTGTTAACACCTGCCAAGGAGTGCCTTGCTGAAAAATACGCCCCTGATGTAAGGTCAATAAACGGTCACCATATTGAGCCGCCAAATTGAGATCATGCAACACCACCACCACGCAATAATTCTGTTCATGGGCCAACTGGTGAGCTAAGCGTAATGTTTGATGTTGGTGTTCTGGGTCGAGAGCAGACGTTGGCTCATCAAGCAGCAGAATGGCTTGTTGCTCAGCTTGGTGCAGTTGCAGCAGGACGCGCGCCATATGAATACGCTGTTTTTCTCCCCCAGATAAGGTCGGGTAAAGGCGAGAACGTAAATGCTGCGTGTGAGTAAGCTCGCTGTAATGCTGCGCTTGTTGGCGACACTCTTTGCGAGAGAGAGCAAGCGGAGTCGAGCCAAGTTCAATCACTTCTTGCGCGGTAAAAGGAAAGCTAAGTGTGCTTTGCTGCGGTAATAGTGCCATATGTTGAGCAAGTTTATTCGCAGACCACTCTTTTTGTCCAAAATAGTGGATTTCGCCTGTCGCGAGTTGTTCACCAGCAAGGCATTTCAATAGGGTACTTTTCCCTGCTCCATTGGGGCCAAGTAATACCGTCAATTCACCTCGTTCTAACTCAAAAGAAATATCTTGCAGTAGCGACTTGCCAGCCAACGTGTAGGAGAGTTGGGCGACCGTAAGGGCACAAACAGAATTCACAGGGTGCGTCCTTTTTGTTGAAGCAAAAGATAAAGGAAGAAAGGCGCGCCAACCAAAGCCGTAATAATGCCAATTGGCAATTCAGCGGGGGCAACTGCGACCCGAGCAACCATGTCCGCTACGGTGAGCAGCAGAGCACCAAGGCATGTTGATACCGGAATAAGATTGCGATGGTCTGGGCCAACGAGCATGCGACCTAAATGTGGCACAACTAAACCTACAAATCCGATAAGTCCCGCGGCACTTACCGTTACGCCAACACCAATAGCACTGAGCAAAATAAGCTCACGTTTTAGTGGTTGGACGGCAATGCCAAGGTATTTCGCTTCGGTCTCTCCTAGCAAAAGGGCATTTAGCGCGCGAGCTCTCCAGATGAAAAAGCCGAGTAACAGTAACAATACAACGGCGCATAACACAATGTTGTGCCACGTTGCACCCGCCAATGATCCCATTGACCAAAGGGTAAGATCACGCAGCATTTGATCATCTGCCGCGTAATTGAGATAACCAATGGCGGCGCCACTTAATGCGCTCACGGCAATGCCTGCCAGTAACATAATCGTGATCGATGTGCCGTGACGTGCTGTCCCCAGCCGGTAGACGATAACGGTGGTCAATGCGCCGCCAAGAAAAGCGCATACTGGAAGCAAAGTGGATACTAACCAAGAGGGAATAAAGCTGCTACTGCCAAAAATGACTATGGCACAGGCTGCGCCAAGTGATGCCCCCGAAGAAACGCCAATAATGCCAGGCTCTGCCAGTGGGTTACGAAACAGCCCCTGCATGACCGTGCCGCATAGGGCTAAAATAGCACCAACCAACACACACAATAGAGTGCGTGGGAGCCGCACTGTGTGAATCACCAAATCCACCGGTTGACTGATGTTTGCTGAAGGAAACAATAGCGTGTTTAAGCTGGTGGCGAACGTAATGTCCATAGGGCCAACGGTGATTGATGAGATCATCAACACTGCAAGCAATAACACCATGCTGACTATGATGAGCGGTAAAGGGGCTGAACGCAGCACGATTAGTTGGCCTCAAGGTACAGTTGTTTTTGCAGCGCGACCGCTTGTTTAAGGCTATTAAGGCCCAATCCACCAACAAGTGCGTGGCCATCAATGGTATAAATCCGTTTATGGATACCTGCAGGCGTTGCAGCCAACGTAGGTAACGCTTTTAAAATCGCGTCAGCGCCGCCCATTTGTGCAAAACTGCGACCGCTGACTAGCACCACATCTGGCTGCATTTCAATAAGCGCCTCTTTGGAAAGAGGTTTATATGATTGAACGGCATCGGCGGCAGGGTTGACGGCACCTGCTAAGGAGATAATTGCGTCTGGGACTGTACCACTACCAGCGACATTCGCTGCTCGGCCCTCATGAATTAATACAAACAACACCTTCTTCTTTTGAGTTGGGGTACCTGATTGCAATTGGGCTAAGGTTTGGATGACTTGCTGTTTAAGCTGGTTCGCCTGTTCTTCTTTGTGGAGTACTTTGCCCAATTGAACGATACGATCAATTAACCCTTGGCTAGTATTACCTGTGTCTAATACGGTGACTTTGACGCCAGCTTGGCGTAGCTGATTGAGTGTGGTGTCTGGCCCCATTTCAGTTGAGCCAATAAGCTGGGTAGGTTGGAGTGCTAAAATGCCTTCGGTTGCCAACTGACGATGGTAACCAATGTGAGGAAGTTGGGCGGTATCGCGGTTAATACTGGTCACATCCACCCCAACCAAATCTTGTTTATCACCTAAATCGAGGATCAGTTCGGTAACGGCACTGCCGGCACTTACTATGCGTTCTTGAGCCATAAGGCTGGGGGCAAAAAAGCTCGCACATAACGAAACGATCAGGGCTGGGTGGAAGGTGACTTTCATTATTTATCTCTTAAATTATCGGTGATGAGGCGTTCTGGTCGACAACATACTCAGGGCGAAATTGAACGCACTGAATGAAAGAGAGAGTATCTGACATTATCTAAATAAGATCAATTATCAATTGCATTCTCATTTGCATCTATTTATGATCCTTACATCTGCTTTTCATGGCAGTTTACTGCCCTTGCCTGAGATATCGTTATGCTCGACTTAAGCCTTTTTGACCAACATGTGATTGGTCAGGATACGGAAGATCCGTTACGTTTTGCCTTTACTGCCAAGCGTGGTGCTCACGCTGCTGGTGGCGTCCGACCTGTTGCACCGCCACAACAAGGTACAGTTTGGCAAAATATCACTCAAGAATCAGGAGCTATAGCGTCTTCGCGCCAGCGCTGTCTCTATATTCACATTCCGTTTTGTCGGGTACGTTGTACTTTTTGCAACTTTTTCCAAAACGCAGCTAGCCGTCAGTTAGTAGATCGCTATTTTGC